>JARKPC010000161.1 GCA_029975435.1 Propionivibrio sp.
GGCGAGATCGACATGGGCCATGCGCGCGCGCTGCTTCCGCTGTCCGGGGCCTTGCAAATCCAGTTGGCTCAGCGCGTGGTGCAGAAGGGCCTGTCGGTGCGCGAGGCCGAGCGGCTGGCGCAGCACGCGCTCAAGCCGGCCAAGCAACTCGAACCCAAGAAGGCGGACCGGGACGTCTTGCGCTTGCAGGAAGAGCTTTCCGATGCGCTGGGGGCCCAGGTCGAAATCCGGACGAACCGGAAGGGAGCGGGAAAAATCGAGATCGGATTCGGCAGCCTGGATCAGCTCGAGGGAATCCTGCAACGCTTGCGTTAAGGCACGATAGGGCCGGTTTTTCGAGTTAGCAGTGCCGGAGAAATCTGCGGTTTCCCGTGGATTGGCGTTTTCGCCGCTCCGTCGTAGAATACGGCGTCCCTGGCGCTACGGATCGCCGTAGTCCGGGGTAACAGGCACCATGATAATATGCTGATCATGTTTCGGTCGGTATTCCTGCAGATTGCGGTAACAATAACGGTGTCGGTCGTTGCTGGACTTGTGGTTGGAACGCGGGGGGGGGTGTCGGCGGCGATGGGCGGCGCGGTGTGCGTGCTCCCCAATCTGCTTTTTGCCGTGCATCTGAAGTTCTCGAAACTCCGTCCTCGGGCATCATTCGCGAGTAGTTTTTTGCTGGGCGAAATCGTCAAGCTGGTGATGACGTTTTTGTTGCTGATAGGAGTAGTCAGGTATTACCCCGATCTGCACTGGCCTTCGCTACTGATCGGACTGGTGCTTGCTACGCAGGCATTGTTTTTGGCTTTCTGGATAAAGAACTAGACATGGCGACAGGTCACGAAGCAGCCACGAGCGCACCAAACGCGGGTGAATACGTTCTTCACCACTTGGGCAACCTGAATTCCTCCGGGCATCCGCAGACCTCGATGGTCGATTTTTCGATCATCAACTACGACACGGTGTTCTTCTCCGCTGCCCTCGGGGTCATCGGCCTGTTTCTTTTATGGCGGGTGGCGCGCGTGGCGACATCCGGCGTTCCCGGGCGTGCGCAGGCCGCGCTGGAAATTCTGATCGAAATGGTGGGCAATCAGGCGAAAGCGATCGTGCATAACGAACAATCGCGGAAGTTCGTTGCGCCTTTGGCGCTGACCGTTTTCGTCTGGGTTTTTCTGATGAATTCGATGGATTTTCTGCCGGTCGACCTGTTGCCGTTCCTTTGGCAGACGATAACCGGTAACCCCCACGCCTATCTTCGCGTCGTGCCGACCGCGGATCTCAATGGCACCCTGGGGCTTTCTGTCGGTGTTCTCTTGCTGTGCTTCTTCTACAACATCAAGATCAAAGGACTGGGCGGCTGGATTCATGAGTTGTTTACTGCGCCGTTCGGCAACCATCCGTTGCTTTACCTCCCGAATTTTGTAATGCAGCTCATTGAATTTACAGCCAAGACCGTTTCTCACGGGATGCGGCTGTTCGGCAATATGTACGCTGGCGAACTGCTATTCCTGTTGATTGCGTTGATGGGGATGGCTTTCCCGTCGATGTCGCCGTTTGGCGGTTCGCTGCTTTGGCTCGGTCATCTCGTCACGGGTACGCTTTGGGCGCTGTTCCATATATTTATTGTGGTGTTGCAAGCGTTTATCTTCATGATGTTGACGCTGGTGTATCTCGGCCAGGCTCACGAGAGCCATTAGCCGGTGGTGGCTTATCGATTCTTTGATCAACAATTTTGCTGGTAAATCAATCTGAAGGAGTAGTCATGGAACAAGTATTTGGGAATGTTGCTCTCGCCTGCGGTCTGATCATCGCCCTGGGTGCTATCGGGGCCTGTATCGGGATCAGCCTGATGGGAGGCAAGTATCTTGAGGCTTCAGCCCGCCAACCCGAGCTGATGAATGAACTGCAGGTCAAAATGTTCATCCTTGCGGGTCTCATCGACGCGGCGTTCATCATCGGAACCGGTATTGCGGTGTGGTTCGCCATTTCGACATTCCTCAAGTAATCGTTTTTTGACGAAACCTCTGTCCATTCCACGGAAAGGTATCCGACGTGTATCTCAATGCTACGCTACTAGCGCAGATCACTGTGTTCATCATCCTTGCGCTATTTACGATGAAGTACGTGTGGCCGCCGATCGTGAAGGCGCTTGATGAACGCGCAGCGAAGATTTCCGAAGGGCTGGCGGAAGCGGAGCGAGGGCGCCAAAGCCTCGCCTTGGCTGCCAAGCATTCCGCGGAAACGATGCGCGAAGGCAAGGAGAAGGTCGCCGATATGATTGCTCAGGCAGAAAAGCGCGCCGACCAGATTATTGAGGAAGCCAAAGTGCAGGCCCGCATCGAAGCCGAAAAGGTGGTTGCCGCGGCCAAATCCGAGATCGAGCAGGAAGCGGCGCGCATGCGCGAGTCATTGCGTGGTCGTGTCGCCGACCTGGCGGTCGCCGGAGCGGAGAAGATCCTTCGGCGCGAGGTGGATGCCAAGGCCCATGCCGAGATGTTGGCGGCGATCAAACAGGACCTCTAACGCTCATGGCCGAATCAGTCACCATTGCACGGCCCTACGCTCAGGCGATTTTTCGTCTGGCGCGCGAGAGCCGACATCTTGCGGAGTGGTCTGAACGCTTGCAGCGTCTTGCGATGATTGCACGCGATCCGGAAATGGCTGCCTTTGTAAGGAATCCGAAGTTTTCTTCGCGGCAGGTTTCAGAGCTTTTCCTGTCGATCGCGGGTGAGTCTGGGAACAAAGAGACTGTCTCATTCGTGACATTGCTGGCGGAAAACGAGCGCTTGGAGATCCTGGGCGAGATCAGCGAGATCTTCGAACAACTCAAGAGCGACGATGAGGGCGTGAAGGTGGCTTTGATCACCAGCGCTTTCCCTCTGGAAGACTCCCAGCTGAGGCTGCTGATGAGCCAACTCGAAGAGCATTTCGGCAGTCGCCTGCAATCGCAGGTTGAAGTGGATCCCTCATTGATCGGCGGCGTCCGGGTGGCTGTCGGTGACCAGATACTCGATGCCTCCGTGCGCGGGAAACTCGACGCGATGGCAGCAGCGCTTAAGAACTAGGAGAAATAAATGCAGTTGAATCCCTCCGAGATCAGCGAACTGATCAAGAACAAGATTCAGAGCTTGGATATCGGTGCCGAAACGCGTACCCAGGGTACGGTGGTTTCGCTGACCGATGGTATTTGCCGCGTCCATGGCCTGGCCGATGTCATGCAAGGGGAAATGCTTGAGTTTCCCGGTGGCTCCTACGGCATGGCGCTCAACCTCGAGCGCGATTCCGTCGGCGCGGTGGTGCTCGGCGAGTACGAGCATATCAGCGAAGGCGACACGGTCAAGACCACCGGGCGCATTCTGGAGGTTCCTGTCGGACCGGAACTGCTCGGGCGCGTCGTCAACTCGCTCGGACAGCCAATCGATGGCAAGGGGCCGATCAACGCCAAACTGACCGACAAGATCGAGAAGGTCGCTCCTGGCGTGATCTGGCGGAAATCTGTGTCGCAGCCGGTGCAGACCGGCCTGAAGTCGATCGACTCGATGGTGCCGATTGGGCGCGGCCAGCGCGAACTGATCATTGGTGACCGCCAGACCGGGAAAACGGCCGTTGCGGTAGACACCATCATCAAC
The DNA here is from genome assembly GCA_029975435.1 of Propionivibrio sp. Lineage (GTDB taxonomy): Bacteria > Pseudomonadota > Gammaproteobacteria > Burkholderiales > Rhodocyclaceae > Propionivibrio. The sequence goes on from JARKPC010000161.1 coordinate 3,618, forward strand.
CAGAAGGGCAAGGATCTTATCTGTATCTATGTCGCGATCGGGCAAAAGGCTTCGACCGTGGTCAACGTGGTGCGCAAGCTCGAAGAGCACGGTGCCATGCACTACACCATCGTCGTCGCGGCGACGGCGGCCGAATCGGCGGCACTGCAATACATCGCGCCGTATTCCGGCTGCACGATGGGCGAATATTTCCGCGACCGCGGCCAGGATGCCCTGATCATCTACGACGACCTGACCAAGCAAGCCTGGGCGTACCGGCAAGTATCGTTGCTGCTTCGCCGTCCTCCGGGGCGCGAAGCCTATCCGGGCGACGTCTTCTACCTGCACTCGCGTCTGCTGGAACGCGCCGCCCGTGTCAATGAGGAATACGTTGAGCGCTTCACCAACGGTGAGGTCAAGGGGCGGACCGGTTCGCTGACCGCGTTGCCGGTCATCGAAACGCAGGCGGGCGACGTATCGGCGTTCGTGCCGACCAACGTGATTTCGATTACCGACGGGCAGATCTTCCTCGATACGGATTTGTTCAACTCCGGGATCCGGCCGGCCATCGACGCCGGGATTTCGGTGTCGCGCGTCGGTGGTGCGGCTCAAACCAAGATCATCAAGAAACTCGGCGGCGGCGTGCGTTTGGCGCTGGCACAGTATCGCGAACTCGCGGCCTTCGCGCAATTCGCTTCGGATCTCGATGAAGCGACTCGGAAACAGCTGGACCGGGGTCGTCTGGTTACCGAACTGATGAAACAGCCGCAGTATTCGCCGATGACCGTGGCCGAAATGTCCATCACCTTGCTGGCGGTCAACAAGGGCTATTTTGACGACATCGAAGTCAAGAAGGCGCTGGACATCGAACGGCAGATGCAGGTATTCGTGAAGCAGAAGCACGCCAGTCTCGTCGAGAAGATCGAGGCAACCAAGGAACTTGATGCCGATGCCGAACAGGCGCTTTCCAAGGCGATCGAGGAGTTCAAGGCCACG
>JARKPC010000162.1 GCA_029975435.1 Propionivibrio sp.
GACTCGGCGATCAGCATCACCCCCCAGTTCTCGGTCGACTACCTTCGTTTCCTGTTGCGGATGGCGTGGGCGACGAAGAAGTCCAACTTCGCGGTTGGAACCCACGCTCAGGACATCCTCACCCGGATGGTGCTCGATGGCTTCGCGGAATACCAGGAGCAAGGTCTGAGCTTCGAGCAGCACACGGGCGGATCGATGCACGTCTTCGCGTCTCGCCAGGCCTACGAGCAAGGAGTCGCGGTCTTCGACGGATTCCCGGAGCTGAAGAAGCGCATCCGGCTACTCGAGGGTGCCTCGGCTGTTCACGAGGTTGATTCGAACCTCGCTCCGGACGTGGAGTATGCCTACTTCGCACCCGATGACCTCCAGGTCGAACCGGATTCGATCATGAAGGCGCTGGTTGCCAGCATCGAACAGGCTGGCGGCAAGCTGATTCAACACTGTGCAGTGACCTCTTTCGAGACCGCCGGCGGTGTGGTTCGCGCCGCGGTGACGCCGGAGGGGCCGGTCGAGGCGGAACAGTTCATCATCGCTGCGGGCGTCGGTTCCCGCGGGCTCGCCAAGAAACTGGGGTACTCGGTGCCACTGTTCCCCGGTGGTGGATACTCGGTCGATGTACATTTCGACGACGACTCGCTCAAGCCACATGCTTCCGTGCTGACAGACGTCAGCCACATCGCCGTGACCCCGCTCGATTGGGGGCTGAGGGCATCCAGCGGAATGATCATCGGCCAGCCCGAGCCGAGCGTCGCGCCGTCTGTGATTGACCAGCTGATCGCGCAAATGTTGGAGATCTATCCGGACGTGCCGGTGGACGATGTTGATCCTGGTTGGGCCGGTCTGCGCCCGATGTCGGCGGACGGCGTTCCGATCATCGGACTGGTGCCTGGTCAGCGCAACGCCTATCTCGCTACCGGCCACGCCATGCTGGGTCTCACCTATGCGCCGTCAACGGCCAAGGTGCTGCGTGCCCTCATCGAAGGAAATGCCCCAGAGGACTACCGGGCGTTCGCCCCGGCCCGTTTCGGAGAACGCTCATGACATTCACCGCACCATATGGTTATCTCCCTGCGGGGGCCCCGATCGGCCGGGTGCAGATGGCGCCTGCGCAGGTGGTTGCCGGTTTCCCGGTCGGCGTCATCTACATCGAAGATGTCTGGTACCCGATGGTGCCTGGCAACGTGGTCAACGCCAGCACCTTCGCTTTTCCGGTACGTCTCCAGCCCGTGCGCGATCTCGACATCTCGAAGCTATTCGGTAGCGAACGTGTCGATGTCAGCGATTCTGTGCTCGCGGCCTGCCAGGAATTGGAGCAGGCAGGAGTGCGGGCCATCTGCTCGGCCTGCGGCTTCTTCGGGCGCTACCAAGCCCGGGTGAGCCCTCAGCTCCACGTCCCGGCAGCGTTGTCATCGCTTGTCCAGATCCCTTGGATCAGGACGATCCTGCCCGGCCGCAAGATCGCTATTCTCACGGCAGATTCGTCGTCCCTGGATGACGAGATCTGGGCATCGTGCGGAGTTGGCGACACCTCAGACCTGGTGATCGGGGGACTGCAGAACGAACCCGAGTTCTCCTGCATCAT
>JARKPC010000164.1 GCA_029975435.1 Propionivibrio sp.
TCCGTCAGTGTCATTTCCGCTCCCGACAAAAGGCGAGAGTAGACCTGATTTCAGCAGGGTCCACAAGAGCGGGTCATAACCCGCTGAACGTAAACCAATTTTTGCCAGTGTCTACGACATCTGCGTATGCGATAGCCCTGACACCGGAACCTCACATGTTTTCCCTTTACGGCATCAGTGGTCCCATCTTCCAAGGCACGCTGGAAACGCTTTCCCGGCTGCCGCCGGTAAGCCCGGGCAGGCCGGTCATGGCTGCGCGCAGAATCGGCGACCAGATCGAGCGGAATCCGGAAAAGGTTGCCGCCGAAGCCACTCCGCCCTTCCCCGGCAAGCAGGCAGTCGACGCTTATAGGGCCATGCTGCCGGAAAACCTGGAGCGCGGGCCGCTGTATCACGCCAACCAGATCATGCAGCCGGAAGTCATCTCGGTCAGTGCCGACGACGATGTGGCGCACGCCTGGCGCATGCTGGTCGAACACCGAATTCACCAGGCGCCCGTTCTCGACGCTGGCCAGCACCTCGTCGGCATCGTCAGCGAACGGAATCTTCTGACGACACTGAATGTCGACCAAGGCCAAGTGCGCGATGTGCTTGGCAAGCGGGTCAGCGACGTGATGACCACGCCGGTAGTCGCCGCCACCCCCTTGACCGACATCCGGCGCATCGCCCGTGTCATGCTGGAACGCAACGTCGATGGCGTGCCCATTGTCAGCGACAGCGGCGCCCTGCTGGGATTCGTCTCGCGTAGCGACATACTCAACGCCGTGGTTACGGACCCACCGCTCAGCATGTGGCGATAATCCCCTTTGGGAGTCACACCGTGAGGCTTCTGCCGATACTCCTGTTGATCTGCGCGTTCAGTGCTCCGTTAGCGGCGGAGGAACCTGCCGCCGGTTCGACACAGCGGATTGCCACTCGCGACGGGGTGACGGTCCCGATCTATGTCGTTAGACGCGCCGACGCGGTCGCCACGCTCATCCTGTACTCGGGCGGCGGCGGAGGTTACGGCAAGATAGGCGCCGACGGCTGGCCCACATCAGGCAACTTCCTGATTCGCACCGGGAAGATCTGGGCGAAATACCCGTTCAACGTCGTCATGGTCGGACGCCCCTCAGACGGTATCGATCTCGAGCTTGGCGGCATTCGTGCCGGCAACGACCACGCCACGGACAACCTGGCGATATTCAAAGCCATCAAGCATGAGAATGCGCTCCCGTTGTGGCTGGTCGGCACCAGCATGGGTACGATCTCGGTCGCCGCCGCTGCGATCCGGGATGAACAGCGGCTGCTTGCCGGCATCGTGCTCAGTTCATCGATCGTCGCGTACAAGATCCCCGGCGCCGTACCTTCGCTGGAGTTGGAAGAAATCCGTGTCCCGACGCTGGTGTTTCACCACGAGAACGATGCCTGCTGGGCCTGCAGAGCCCACGAAGCAAAGCGCATCGAGGGACAATTGAAGAACGCACCGATCCGCAGGACGCTGATGGTCAACGAAGGGGCGGGGGCGACAGGCAATGCGTGCGGAGCGTTTCACCACCATGGCTATATCGGCATGGAGGAACAGGCCGTCGACCTGATCGCCGAATGGATCCTCAAGCCGAGCGAATAACCGTGGTCGACCACATCGTCCATCTGTATCACGACACGCCGTCCAAGCCCGCGCCAGGGGAACCCTGCAACCGCTGCGGCGTCTGTTGTGCGGCAGAGACCTGTCCTGCCGGCCGCCTGGTGTTTCGCCAGAGAACCGGTCCCTGTCCGGCGCTGGTTCGACACGACGGACGCTATGCCTGCGAACTGGCCGTGATGCCGGAGCGGCATATAGCCATTCTGCCGTTGCACCTGCACCCGCTGGCAGTGCGGCTGTTCCGGCGATGGATCTCCGTTGGAACCGGTTGCGACTCGGTTGTGAACGTCGTCAATCCACAATGAACAGCCTGGCCCCGCACGGCGTCGAGGAACGGTGCGCTTCGGCGTTATCAGCCACCTGGTAGCTCATGCCCGGCTTGAGCCGGAAAGTGCGGCCGTCCTCGAGCTCCGTATGCAGTTCGCCTTCCAGGCACAGCAGGACATGCCCCTTGACGCACCAGTGATCGGCCAGGTAACCGGGCGTATACTCGACCATCCTTACGCGGATGCTGCCAAACTGGCAGGTGCGCCAAAAGGCCTTGCCGGTTTCGCCCGGGTGCTCGGTCGGCGTGATGGAGGACCAGTCCGTGGTCCCGAACGGGATGTCCGACATCTGCATTTCTTCTCCCTGGAACAGCGACAAAGGATCAAAGCATACGCGGAATCTGCGACGAATGATGGTGCACGATCGGCTTCGGACGGACGAGATCAAGCATGTAGCTGAAGCGCGCCTCGAAGCTCAGCAATTCGTCATCGACTGCAAAACGCCAGCAGTAGATTCCGTTCATGGCATACACATTGCCGGCGATCGTCTGCACGTTGAGGGTCTTCTCGTGCAGGGCGATGCTCAGTTCGTCACGACCGCAGAGCTTTGAAAAATAGTCGCGCAGTGCATCCGGCTTGCTCAACAGCCGGTTGGAAAAGGTCGGAATGAGCACTGCGCCATCGTCGTAGAGCGCGAGCAATGCTTCAAGATTTCCGGTATTAACGGCATCCATCCATTGATTGAGGATCTGTCGGGGTTGTTTCATGGGCTTTGTCATCCTGGTGATATTGAGAGAAATGGTAGTTCGACCTGCAAAATGGACAGCAACGGCGGCGGATGATTCACCATTGGGACTTGAATCGTAGAGCCACGCCGCGGACAATTGTTCTTTTGTTGAACCGAGACGACAGACGATGACAGGTGGCGGATGGAGTTGCCCCCATGAAGTGGAGGGCAAATGCAGCAAGATCAAGAACCTGCCCTGCGATCCGGGCATGAAAGGGTGCGAGTTGTATGGCCGTTACGTATTCTTCGATGGCAGCAAGAATGAGCGGCTGGAACAGAAAAGAGCGCGCGAAACCCAAGCGCCCGATTCCAACGATGACTAATCCGCGCAGGAGATTCCGTGCGACTCGATGACCAGAACGAAAGCGGCAATGTCGAGGACCGGCGCGGAGGCGGCTTTGGCGGCGGGGGTTTCGGTATTGGCCGCGGCGGAATCGGCATCGGTTCGATCGTCGTGGCCCTGGTCGCCAGTTATTTCCTGGGCATCGACCCGATGCTCGTCCTCGGACTGCTTTCGGGCACGGACCCGGCCCCTGCCCCGCAGATTTCCGCACGCAAGCCACCTGCCGAAGACCAGATGGCGCGTTTCGTCTCCAAGGTGCTGGGTAGCACCGAGGAAACCTGGGGACAGATTTTCCGCGAAAACAATGGCCGCTACCGCGAACCTAAACTGGTGCTCTTCTCCGGCGCCACGCCTACCGCCTGCGGCACCGGGCAAGCGGCAATGGGGCCGTTCTATTGCCCATCCGACCAGAAGGTTTATATCGACCTTTCCTTCTATCGCGATCTGAAGGAACGCTATCGCGCTCCGGGCGAATTCGCCCAAGCCTACGTGATCGCCCACGAAGTCGGGCACCATGTGCAGCATCTGCTGGGCATTTCGGACAAGGTGCGCGAAGCCCAGCAGGGCGCCAGTCGCGCCCGTGCCAACGCTTTGTCGGTGCGCATGGAACTGCAGGCCGACTGTTTCGCCGGCGTGTGGGGCCACCGCGCCGACGCCGCCAAGAGCATCATCGAACCCGGCGAGATAGAACAGGCGCTGACCGCCGCCTCGGCCATCGGCGACGACCGCCTGCAGCAGCAGACGCAAGGGCGCATCGTGCCGGAATCGTTCACCCATGGAACATCCGAGCAGCGCATGCGCTGGTTCCGGCGCGGACTGGATTCGGGTGATTTGCGCCAGTGCGATACGTTCAAGGCCGCAACGCTGTGAGCGGAAGTCTTCGCCCGGTGCTTCTGGCTGTTCTGTGGGTTGCGGGAATGACATCCGTGCTCGCGCTCCCTCTCGCATCGAGCGTTCCCGGCGGCATCGCGCTGGTTCCGCTCGGGACCGTTCTGGACACTCCCGACCCGCCCAGAGCCTGGTTCGGCGACCAACCGGTCTGGGTCGCGCAGGATAACGGCCACTGGGTGGCGATCGTCGGCGTGCCGCTCGATACGCCCGCCGGAACAAAGACGTTGCGCGTCACGGAACATACCGGTGAACGATCGGTGGACTTCCCGGTATCGGTAAAACGCTACCCGGAGCAGCATGTTCGGCTGAAGGACTCCAGCAAAGTCACGCTTTCGCCCGACGACGAAAAACGCGCCCTCGCCGAGATCGAGCGCATTCAGGCGCTGAAAAGACATTGGCGCATGGCAACCGACACTGATTCCAGCTTTGCCCGTCCGGCCGACGGACGTCTGGCCAGCCGCTTCGGACTGCGCCGGATCTTCAATGGCGAGCCGCGAGCCCCGCACAGCGGGCTGGACATCGCCGTTCCTCTGGGCACGCCGATATTGGCCACCGCCGCAGGCCGAGTCCTCGCCGTGGACGATTACTTCTTCAATGGCAAAACGGTATTCGTCGATCATGGCAACGGCCTGCTCAGCATGTACTGCCACCTCGACCGCATCGATGTGAAAGAGGGAGACACTCTCCGCAAAGGCCAGCGCCTGGGCCTTGCCGGAGCCACCGGAAGGGCCAGCGGACCGCATCTGCACTGGAGCGTCGTGCTCAACGGCGCGATGGTCGACCCGGAGTTGTTTCTGAAACGCAAATGATGGCTTGACCCGATCACAGCTTCACACTCTACCGTGTTGATCTTTCCCAACCCCACGCCATAGGAGGAACGATCGATGAACCGAACCCGAAACCAGTTCAGTCACACGATGCACGTCTCAGGCTCGCCGGAGCAAGTCTTCCCGCTGCTTTGCCCTGTCCGCGAATACGAGTGGATCGAGCACTGGCAGTGCGAACTGATCTATTCGAAATCCGGCAAAGCCGAGGCGGATTGCGTTTTCCGGACCCGTTTTCCGCAGGACGGCCCCGAAGACACCTGGGTCGTGTCACGCTATGAACCTCCCCGCATGATCGAGTTCATCCGCTGCAATGCGTTGCGGGTCGTCCGCTACTCGATCACCCTGGATCGAGCCGAGGCCGGACTGAGCACCTGGATCTGGTCGCAGACACTTACCGGGCTGAACGATACGGGCGACGCGCTGGTTGCGTCAGGCAACGCGGCCTCGTTCGCCGAGAAAATCGCAGGAATTGAACGAAGACTGAATCACTTCCTGACCACCGGCACGATGCTCAATACCGTCACCGCCTGATCTGTGATCAAGGGACAACCGACATGAACCCGCCGTACACCATCTCTGCCCTCGCCCGCCGGTTCGGCCTGAGCCGTAGCGCCCTGCTCCACTACGACCGGATCGGTTTGTTGCGTCCCGGAGGCCGCAATGCCGCCGGATATCGGCACTACACCGACGCGGATGCGGAACGCCTGCGTTCGATCCTGACCTATCGGCGAGCCGGCGTCCCGCTCCGCAAGACTGGCGAATTGATCGACGGGCAATCATCCACCTCGGCGAAGTCGATCCTGCTTATCCATCTTCAGGAACTCAACCGGCAAATCGAAGACCTCCAGGCCCAGCAGTCGCGGGTACTCGCCCTGCTGGGAACAGACGTCTTGCCTGCCACACCACGTCTGCTGACCTGCGACTCCATGGTGGCAATATTCCGGGCTGCGGGTCTCGACGACGATGGCATCGATCGTCTGCATGCCCATTTCGAGCGAACCGATCCCGGCGCACACCAGCGCTTCCTCGAATCGCTGGGCCTAGAACCCGACTACATTGCCCGCATCCGCGAGGCGTCGCGAGCGGGCGTTTCGTGATCGAAACGATCAGCGTGTTGTCACCTCAAGCTGGGTGATCCACGGCTCGAGCCGCTGGCCGAAGGAGACGCCAGCGGTGAATTTCTCCTGTCCCGATTGACTGGCCAACAGGGGGCGCAGCGCATGCGGCACGTTGATTCCGGCAATGCTGACGCCGCTGACATAGCCACCTGCAATGCTGTCATTCTGTCCGCTGTTCCACGCCGGCCGTACCTGCCCATGCACGATCGCGTAGCGCGTGCGGTCCGGATATTTTCCCCGCAATAGCGTTAGGTCAAGGCCCGCATCGATAACGAACAGGCGGCTGCTTTCCTTTTCCTCGCGGGCCAGCCGGTCGGCAACATTCTTCAGACGGTTCTTCTTTTCGTTACTCTCCGGCATGGTCTCCAGTTTTGTCTGTTCGGCATCGAGATGCTGCCTTGCCCGCGCCAGCGCCAGCCGATACGCCTCGCCATCCTGTTCCAGAACGAGCAGGACATCCCTGGAAAGCATCCGGTCGTTCCAGCGGATGTTGCCCTTGCCTGTCGGCGACATGTCGAAGCCCAGGCTTTCCATCTTGGCCTTGTTGAGCCATTCCGGTGTTCCTCCGCTGGAATATTCCCAGTAGACATTGTTCTTGTCCGGCGGCGCAGCCACCCGCCAGTTCAGGGCAAGGGCGAGGCCGCTGTTTTCCCGATCGAACCTCGCGTAGGGCAGGCGCAACTCGCGTTGCGACAATATCAGCCTGCTTTCCCCCTCACCCGAGCGATTCCAGAACACACCACCCAACGCAACGGCATTGGTCAGCAGGATCACCAGCAGCGCGCCGATCTTCAGGGAGTTTTGCGTTTTCATGGCATCTCCTCCATGTCCGGATCGCCGCTCCTGCGCAGCCGTTTCATGATCAGCAGGACGAGCAAGGCCGTCAGCCCGAGAACCAGGAAGAAGAGGTACTTCGGCAGCAGATCCCACCACCAGTCGTAGAACTTGGTGTAGAGAAAAATGACGAAGAAGACGACCCCGGTGTTCGCCGTTTCGGTCCACTGTCGACGCAAACCGAGCCAGATGGTGAGCGCGCTGAAAAGGAAGCCGGCAAACTGGTAAACGCTTTCCACGGTCGATGGCGGCCAGTCGAGGTAACTACCGCGCCCCCAGTGCGAAAGGACGAGCACCGGCAGGAAAAACGCCAGCAGTCCGACCAGCCGGTAGACTGCCGGGAACTGCTCGTAGCGCACATGCCGCACGATCTGCGGCAGGGCGAAAATGGCCACGGCGGCGGGAATGAAGTTCTCGGGACGTTCGCCGAAATGAATCCAGTAGATGCCGCTCCAGGTTCCGACGCGCGCCGCCATGAAGGCCACCAGGCAGATCAACCCGGCGGTGAGCAGCAAGCGCAGATCGCACAGGTACGCCAGCAAGAGGGCGTAGATCGCCCATGGAACCAGCGCCCGGTCGGAAGGCGTGATGTTGAATATCTGCCCGATCATGAACACGTTGAGCACGAAGCAGGCAAACGCCACCATAGCCGAGAGCTTGGTGAAATAGCCCGTGGCATCGCGCGACCGGACAAGCATCGTGGCACCGAACGTTGCCAGGGACGCCACGATCAGGATACCTGCCTGGACGTTCTCGGAAAACAGCCCCCAGAACTGGCGAAAGAGAAAGAACACGCTGGCCGCCAGGGCCAGTGCCCCCAGAAACGAGGCGATGCGCATACCCCAGGACAACTGGCGTGAACGCGTGTTGCGGTCAATATCGAACGATTGCGACAACTCGGCGAGCAGCGTGTCGTGATGAGTATTGACTTCTTTTTGCTGAGCGGCCGTCAGCTGCAACACGCCTTCCGTTGCCAGTTGCTCGAGTTCCTGACGGAAAATGCGGATCCGATCAGCCCGTTGCTGAGCGGCGTTGCGCGTTGCTGGCGTCATGAGTCACCGAAAAAGGCAGGACGAAAACGTCTGTCATAACGATACCGCCTGCCTGGTCGTGCCGCAATCTGCAAATCCGAAAACGAGGAAATCGGACCTTCAGAAAGTCTCGTCTTCGCGCAGGTAGCGCCACTTGCCGAGAGGCAGGTCGCCCAGCCGCACCTTGCCGACGCGCACCCGCTTGAGGCCGACGACGCGCAGGCCGACGAGCTCGCACATGCGGCGGATCTGCCGTTTGCGCCCTTCGTTGAGGATGAAGCGCAGCTGGTCTTCGTTCAGCCATTCGACCCTGGCCGGCTTCAATGGCTTGCCATCCAGCTCCAGCCCATGGTTGAGCAAGGCCAGACCGTCAGCGACGATCTTTCCTTCGACGCGCACGAGATACTCTTTCTCGACCTTGGAATTCTCGCCGATCAGTTGCCGCGCCACGCGCCCGTCCTGAGTCAGGACCAGCAGGCCGGTGGAATCGATATCCAGGCGGCCAGCCGGCGCCAGTCCCTTGAGGTGCGATGCGTGAAAGAGCGCCGTATCCGGCGCGTGGTATTGGTTTTCGGGCAGGACAAGCGTCACCGCCGGCTGGAAACCCGGTTCGGGCTGGCCGGACACATAGCCGACCGGCTTGTGCAGCAGGACAGTCATCAGGCGCTGTTGCGTGGCCCGGGCCTGCTTGTCGAGGGTGATTTTCGCGGACGGATCGACGCGCGACCCGAGTTCGCAGACCCGTTCGCCATCCACATAGACCCAGCCGCGCTCGATGAAGCTGTCGGCTTCACGCCGCGAACACAACCCGCGCTCGGCCATCAACTTGGAAACGCGGACTCCTTCTGAAGGATTGCTCCGCGGCGTCGGAACCGTCTGCCGCGGCACCGTTCCGGATCCGACATTCGCCGGAGCAGGACCCCGTCCGATTTCGGCTCGAGGCCGCCCAGTCGACTCCCCGCGAACCCGTTCTTTTTTCCCATCAACCGGTTTGCCAGACGTCTGCGGCCGCGTGGAACGCCCCACCGGACTCTCGGACCGTCCTTTTTCAGGTCCCGCTCCGCTTGTCCGCGCAGGCTTCTTCGCCCGCCAGTCGGTCTTTCGGGCCGGTGTTGCTTCTGCCGGCTCCGGGCCGGTATCGGTTGGCTTGCGCCGGACATTGACGGCGGTCTTCCCGCGAATCGGCTTGCGGCGCGGATTAACCGGTGTTTCCTCGCCTTCCGCCCTGACAGGCAGGCGCAGGGTCTTGCGTGGCGTGTCGGACATCAGAGAATGTCGAGCAGTTCGACTTCGAAGACCAGCGTGGCATTCGGCGGAATCACTCCGCCCGCGCCGCGTGCACCGTATCCCAGATGCGGCGGGATGGTCAGTTTGCGGACTCCGCCAACACGCATGCCCTGCACACCTTCATCCCAGCCGGCAATCACGGTTTGCTGCCCGAGAGGGAACTCGAAGGGCTCGTCGCGATCCTTGCTGGAATCGAACTTGCTCCCGTTGGTCAGCCAACCGGTGTAGTGAACGCTGACAAACTGGCCAGCGGCGGCGGTATCGCCGGTGCCCACGCGAATCTCTTCGATCTGCAGGCCGGTTTCTGTCGTGGTATTGGACATGGTGTGCTCTCCTCGAATGAATCCGGAAGTTTAGACCAGCGGGAACCTCGCGGCCAGTGCAATTTGACCCGGCACCATCGGAAATCACCGGGCTTTCGGCTAAACTTGTCGGATAGACCAATAAGCGGGAGGCGACATGGATATTCGATCAATCATCGCGCCGACAGTCACCGATTTCAACGCGCTGGAAGAATTCATTGAATCCCTGCATGACTTGGCGCCGGGGATCGAACGCGATGTTTCGCGCTTGAAGAACAGTCCCGGCGATCGGGACATCCTGGGCAGCCTCTTTCGCACCATGCACAACATCAAGGGCGACGCGACATTGTGCCGCGTCGAACTGGCCGTCGCCATCGCGCATCCGATCGAAAGTTTGTTGGCGCGCTTGCGCAACAGTGAAATCAGCTTCAGCGACACCCTCGCGGAAGCGGTCCTGCTGGCAGTCGACCGGCTGGAATTGGCCGTGGAAAGCCTGCGTGCACAGCGCCCGCTGGACAATCTGCGGCTATTGCCGTTGGTGCAGGAACTGGAACGCCTCGCCGACGCACCGCCTTCCGACCTCACGGCCTGCGCGAGTGACCTGATTGAAGCGGTAACCGGATTCCGTCCCGCTGGCGAGGCGGCGACTCGCGGACGCCGCCGGACGCAGAGCTCGATCACCCGATCCTCTTCGCAAACCAGCGACGATCTGCGCTTCTTCCGCAGCCTTGCGGATCAGTTGGAGAGCCGCTCTCCGCTCTTCAAGGGACGAACCTTGCGGCTCTTGCGCCTGGCTACCGAAACCAATCAGATCAAAGGGAAAGCGGTCGACCCGGCGCAGCTTGAGGCGGCGGTTTACTTGCACGATATCGGCATGATGTTCCTGCCCGAGTCAGTGTGGCTGAAGATCGGCGGCATGACCCCGGACGAGAAGGTGCTGCTGCACAACCATCCGGGCTATGCGGCCGGACTGCTGGCGCGCATGGCAGGCTGGGAAGCCGCTACCGAAATGGTCGCGCAACATCACGAAATGCCTGACGGCCAAGGTTACCCGGAAGGCATCGCTTCCGAAAACATTACCGATGGCGCCAAGATTCTGGCCATCGTCGACGCGTTTGAATCGGTCATGCTGAAGCACGCACACCGCGGCAAGAATCGTTCGGTGCTGCGTGCCATCGCCGAAATCAACGCCTGCGACAACCAGTTCTCGCCGGACTGGATCGAGCCTTTCAACCAGGTCATCCATCGCTCGGTGAGTCATTGACGTTGATGGCTGAAAACACTGCATCGGCAGATCTCGAGCGGCGTTTCGGCGGCGTGCGAAGACTCTATGGCGCCGACGCTCTGCGTCGTTTTCAAGACGCCCACGTGTGCGTCGTCGGCATCGGAGGCGTCGGATCCTGGGCCGCCGAAGCTCTCGCACGTTCGGCGGTCGGCCGGATCACGCTGATCGATCTGGACATGGTTGCGGAATCCAACGTAAATCGCCAGATCCACGCGCTCGACGAGGCTTTTGGCAAAGCCAAGACGGACGCCATGGCCGAGAGGATCCGTGCCATCAATCCCGCCTGCCGGGTAGAAACGATCGAGGATTTCGTTACCCCGGATAACGTGGGCGCCATGCTTGGCCGGGATTTTGATTCCGTTGTCGACGCCATCGACCAGGTCCGCACCAAGGCGGCCATGATTGCGTGGTGCGCCAATCATGGCGTTCCGTTGGTCACTGCCGGCGGTGCCGGCGGCCAGACCGATCCGGTGCGGATCGAGATTACCGATCTTGCGCGAACGGTGCAGGATCCGTTGCTGGCCAAGGTGCGCTCATTGCTGCGCAAGGAATATGGCTTCACACGAGACCCGAAGAAGAAATTCGGAATCCCGGCTGTCTATTCCAGCGAACCCGTGCGCTATCCTGATACCGGAGCCAGTTGTGACGTGCCCGCATCTCCGGCAGGTCTAAATTGTGCGGGCTATGGCTCGTCAGTCTGCGTTACTGCCACGTTCGGACTTTTCGCGGCGAGCGAAGCTTTGCGTCAGGTTACGCGTACCAACGCAGCAGACTGACTGAAGCGCATCAACGCGTCCGTAACTCGCTGTCGAGCCAGACTTCCAGCCCTTGTGCATTGATCTCGATATCGTGCTTCAGGAATTCCAGAATCGTCGGGGAAGCCAGCGTGCATCCGATGGCCGCGATTTCCTTCACCATCAGTTGGGCCAAGTCGTCCCGAATTAACTCGTGGCGCGCCTTTCCGGCGTTTTTGTGCCGACGGGCGATTTCGACGTATGCGTCGATCAATCGGTGCATTTCCCTCGCTGTGCCGGGGACATCGCGGACCTGACCGAAATGGGTCAGGTAGATGGCTCCGGGGTTGAAGTTCATCATCAGGTCGATGGAAGCATGCATTTCCTCGGGGTCGAACTGTACTGGCGTCGTCCCGGGGAAGACGAATTGCCGGCCATCGATGTCAAACTCGGGATATGAAAGGCCGAAGGTATCCCCCGTGAATATATGCCCGGTCTTTTCGTCGCGAATGCATACGTGGTGCCGGGCATGCCCCGGCGTGTCGAGGACATGCACTTGCCGTCCAGCCAAGGCGAGACGCAGGTCGTGCGTCGCCTCGACGATGCGCGCCGGATCGATCGGCAGGACAGTTCCATATAGCCTGGCCATTTCTTCTTTGCCATAAACGGCAGTCGCACCTTCGATCAGCTTCGAGGGATCGATCATGTGCCGCACTCCGCGCGGATGTACCACCAGTCGGGCATTGGGAAAGTGCTGCATCATCGAGCCCGCGCCGCCCGCGTGATCGAGATGGATATGCGTCAGAAAGATGTAATCAACCTGCTGGCTCGAGACACCCAGTTCATCGAGCGCGCACATCACTCGAGGCAGGGAATCGTTGGTGCCGGTATCCACCAGGGCCACCCGATCACCTTCCTTGATCAAGTGAACGGCTGCCAATCGAGGACGAAGATAGAGGGCATCGACGGCATAAATGCCGTCTTGGTACGCAGTCAGAAAGCTCATGAGCAGAGGCCGATTAAGGAAGCAGAAGAATGAACGCCGTATTATCCGCGATTCTTCAGTTTCCCTCACCCGCCCTGATCAGCCTTGAGAAATGTTGTCGCAGTTTGGTCACCTTGGGCGCGATCACCACTTGGCAATAGCCCTGCTCCGGATTCCGCTCGAAATAGCGCTGGTGATACTCCTCTGCCGGATAAAAAACCGGCGCCGGAATGACCTGAGTCACCACCGGTTTCCCCCACCATTCTTCTGCGTTGATGCGCGCAATCATCTTTTCCGCCACATCCCTTTGCTCCGGCGAGTGGTAGAAAATGACCGACCGGTACTGAGTCCCGACGTCATGCCCTTGCCGATTAAGAGTGGTCGGATCATGAACGGTGAAAAATATCTCAAGCAGGGTCTCGAAAGCGATTTGCTCCGAATCGAAGACGACTCGAACGACCTCCGCATGACCGCTATCACCTTCGCAAACTGCACGGTACGTCGGATTGCTCGTCAAACCGCCGCTGTAACCGGACTCTACGGAGACAACGCCTGCCAGCTTTTGAAAGACCGCCTCAAGGCACCAAAAGCAACCGCCGCCCAAGGTAGCAACCACGTGATTTCCTTCAGCCATCGCACCCCCTCCTGAATGCGGCGTATGACTGCGGCGATCGGGAAAAGCTCCCCGTGCCGATGGCTGGAGCCGCAAAGCGAAACAGCCCTCGTCGCTGTTTAGCGAGAGGGCTGTTGTGAGGGGAGCCTGGCGGTGACCTACTTTCGCACACGAGGTGTGCACTATCATCGGCGCGACTTCGTTTCACGGTCCTGTTCGGGATGGGAAGGGGTGGGTCCGAA
>JARKPC010000167.1 GCA_029975435.1 Propionivibrio sp.
AGTTGGTGCCCAACGATGGGGTCATGCGGCGCACCGCCGAGCGCGCCGTCGGTCGCATCAGGGATCCGTTGGCCCAAGGGAAGGCCATTTACGACTGGGTAGTCGAGAACACGATTTACGATCCGGGGATGCAGAGTGTCGGCCATGCCCACATCGGCAGACTGCTGGAAAGCGGAAACCTGGTTGGCCGAAGCACGGAAATCTCGCTGCTTTTCGTCGGACTGTGCCGGGCTGTCGGCATTCCCGCGCGGCCCGTGTTCGGCCTGCGCATGGACGGCTCGCGCCTATTCTCCAGCCTGGGAGCAAGCGGCGATCTCAGTACCGCGCAGCATTGCCGCGCCGAGTTCTACTCGCCGGGCTACGGCTGGATTCCGGTCAACCCCTCCGACGTGCGTAAGGCCATTCAGAGCGAAGGATTGAGCCATGCCGATCCGAAACTGACGGTATTGAAGAAGCTGCTGTTCGGCTTCTGGGAAATGAACTGGGTGAGTTTCAATGCCGCGCAGGATGTGGAACTCCGCGGATCCGCCGGCAACGCCCTGCCGTTCCTGATCAACCCGGTTCTCGAGACGCGCGAAGGCCGTTTTGACGATCCTGCAGCCGGTCGCTTCGGCTACAGCGTCACGGCCCAGCGCGTCTGACTTCCAAGAAAATCAGTACGTCCCCGGATTGGCGAAGTTCTCGAAGCGCGTGTATTCGCCCATGAAAGTCAGGCGCACGGTGCCGATCGGGCCGTTACGCTGCTTGCCGATGATGATCTCGGCCGTGCCCTTGTCCGGCGTATCAGGGTTGTAGACCTCGTCGCGGTAGATGAACATGATCACGTCGGCGTCCTGCTCGATGGCGCCCGATTCGCGCAGGTCGGACATCACCGGGCGCTTGTTCGGGCGCTGTTCGAGGGATCGATTCAACTGCGACAGGGCAATGACGGGGACACTCAGCTCCTTGGCCAACCCCTTGAGGGAGCGCGAAATTTCCGAAATCTCGGTGGCCCGGTTTTCACCGCCGCCCTGGTTGGCCGACGACATCAGCTGCAAATAGTCGATCACGATCAGCCCGAGTTTGCCGCATTGCCGGTGCAATCGCCGCGCACGGGCGCGGAGGTCGATCGGGTTGAGCGCCGGGGTTTCATCGATATACAAGGGCGCCTCGTGCATCTTGCCCAAGGCAAAGGACAGGCGTGACCATTCGTCGTCGGTCAGGCGGCCGGTGCGCACGCGGTGCGCGTCGAGCCGGCCCACCGAAGACAGCATGCGCATGGCCAGTTGGGCTCCGCCCATTTCCATCGAGAACACGGCTACCGGCAGCCCCACTTCGATCGCCACGTGCTCCGCCATGTTCAGCGCAAACGAGGTTTTTCCCATGGACGGACGACCGGCAACGATCAGCAAATCCCCCGGTTGCAGGCCCGAGGTGCGCCCGTCCAGATCATGATAGCCGGTGGGCACGCCGGTGATGTCCGACGGGTTGTCGCGGTCGTGTAGTTCCTGGATGCGCTCCACGACCTGGGTCAGCAGTGGATTGATGTGCTGGAAACCGCTCTGGTGGCGAAAGCCCGATTCGGCAATGGCGAACACCTTGGCTTCGGCCTCGTCGAGCAATTGCTTCGGATCTCGCCCCAGAGGGTTGAACGCGCTGCCGGCGATTTCGTCGCCGGCAGTCACCAGTTGGCGCAAGATCGCGCGTTCGCGAACGATTTCGGCGTAGCGCCGGATATTCGACGCCGAGGGAGTATTGACAGCCAGTTCGCCAAGATAGGCCAGGCCGCCGGTTTCCCCGCCATCGCCGGCCTGATCGAGGCTTTCCGCAACGGTTACCGCGTCGGCCGGTTTGGCGCGTTCCAGGAGCTTGCTGATCTGGCGGAAGATGCGCTTGTGCTCGTCGCGATAGAAATCGCCTTCGCTGATGATGTCGGCGATCTTGTCGAACGCCGCGTTGTCGAGCAGCAATCCGCCGAGCACCGACTGCTCGGCCTCAATCGAATGAGGCGGCACACGCAGATGGGCAATCGCCGGGTCAAAGGACGGTTTTTGCGTGTTGGCGGAATTGAACGACTTGGCCATAGGAACTCATCAGCAAGGCAAGACGGGGAAGTTTAATCCTCTTCAACCAGTCCGAAAACAAAAAAGCCTTGCTTCGCGGCAAGGCCTTTTCAGATCCAAGGCGGCGACCGCCGCCCCGGAGCACGATTACTGCTCGCCGACCACAGCCACCTTGATGGTCGCCAGGACGTCGGTGTGCAGCGCAATTTCCAGCGTCGATTCGCCGATCATCTTGAGCGGACCGTTGGGCATGCGGATGTCCGACTTCTCGACCGAGAAACCCAGCGCCTTGAGGCCATCGGCCACGTCGTAGTTGGTCACGGAACCGAACAGGCGACCATCGACGCCGGCCTTGCGCGCCACCGTCACGACAACGCCTTCCAGTTTGGTGGCGAACTCCTGCGCCGCGACCAGTTTCTCGGCAGCGGCCTTTTCCAGTTCGGCGCGCTTGGCCTCGAATTCCTTCAGCGCCGCCGGCGTGGCACGCTTGGCCTTGCCGTAGGGAATCAGGAAGTTGCGGGCGTAGCCGTCCTTGACCTTGACGAGATCGCCGAGGTTGCCGAGATTGACGACCTTTTCCATCAGAATAATTTGCATCGTCTTATCCTCGAATTATTGGTGGTTGTCGGTGTAGGGCAGCAGGGCCAGGAAGCGTGCGCGCTTGATGGCCACCGACAGCATGCGCTGATAGCCCGCCTTGGTGCCGGTCAGACGCGCCGGCATGATCTTGGCGTTCTCGGCAATGTATTCCTTGAAGAGGTCGACATCCTTGTAATCGATGCTTTCCATCTTCTCCGCGCTGAAGCGGCAGAACTTGCGGCGCTTGAACAGGCCACTGCCACGCTTCTTGACGTTCTTGTCATCCTTTTTCTTGAAGAACCTAGCCATTTTGATTTCCTTCTACAAATTCGATCGTTGTCACATGCAATCTGGGGTGCTTGCTGTTCTTGCTCCTGGCTGCCAGAAATCCGGTTACACGGAGCGGCATTCCCGGAGCGGCTTCCTGAATCCATCGTGCCGACTCGCCCAGCGCTATGGCCGGTATTTCACATTCGACACGCCTTGGACTTCCCGCCTCGACCTGTTCCGACTGATGCCCAATCACGCATTCCATGACCGGCACGCCGGCCGGGGTGTAACGCAACGCTTTGCGCTCGATCAGGATCCCGGTAAGTTCAACGCGGTTCAGGTTCGCCTCGGCAATCAACCCGCCTGTTCTGCCTCGGAGTCAGCCGCCGCCCCCTCTGCAACCGCTTCCTCGCGCGGTTCCATCATGGACTTGGACTTTTCTTCCTTCATCATCGGGGAAGGGGTGGTCACGGCCTTCTTCATCTTGATGGTCAGATGGCGCAACACGGCATCGTTGAACTTGAAGCCATGCTCGAGTTCGGCCAGCACTTCGCCGTTGCACTCGATGTTCATCAGAACATAGTGGGCCTTGTGCAATTTCTGGATCGGGTAGGCCAGTTGACGGCGCCCCCAGTCCTCAAGGCGATGGATCTGGCCGCCCTGAGCTGTGATGATCGACTTGTAGCGCTCGATCATCGCCGGAACCTGCTCACTCTGGTCCGGATGAACGATGAAAACAATCTCGTAATGGCGCATGAACACTCCTTATGGCAAAAGCCCCCCGGCATGCGAACGGTGGGGCAAGGTGGAAAAGGCGGGAATTCTATCCGAAAACCGCTTGTCAATCAATGCGTTTTGGAGTCTCTTCCGATTTCGCGGCCGGATCGCCTTCGCTGGCGGCTGTCTGCTGGCCAGCGACAACGCGTTTCTGGAGAACATCGAGCGGTAAACCGAGGGACAGTTCCTTGTCCATCAGTTTCAGGAGCGGCAACAGTTGGCTGCCGAGTTCCGAAAGGAACGGTCTGACTGCATTTTCCTCGCCCGAACGGATCAGGGCGATGGCGCGTTCCAGCGTAGGCACGGAAGCGGGCACCTGAGCCTGCGACGAGGCAGGTGCATTGCACGCGATAACCTGGTTTCCCCCGTTTTGCTGCGCGGTCTTCAGTCGCGAGCCGGCCAGTTCGATCAACGCCCCGGCGGAACTGACTCCATCTGCCGGGCTGTTGCTGACTCCAATGCTGACCGAGAGGTTCAGCCGCCGGCCGTGTACGGAAATGTTGGCGACGCGAATGGCCTCGCGCAACCGGTTGCCAAAGGATTCGCAGGCGGCAAACGAGGTTCCCGGCGAGATCACCACCAGCTGGCTGCCGATATAGTGCCCGAGACTGTCTTCCTTGCGTATCTTGTTTGAAAGCATGGAAATGAAACGCTGCTGCAATTGCTTGAGGACATCCACTCCGTGTTCTTCGCGCAAGGCACCCACATTGTCGAAGCCCATGACGATAGCGCTCACCTCGCTGTTGTGGCGCATCGCGTGCGACATGGCCTGAACAGCCTGCAACTCGATGTATTTACGGGTAAATATCCCGGTTTCAGGATTCTGGACGTGCTGCTCGAGGTTCTCCTTCAGCTGGTTCTGCGCCTGCGCCAGTTTGAGCAACGAATCGATGCGCGCCAACAGTTCCGCTCCGCCGGTACTGCGGCTGATGAAGTCGGAAGCCCCGTGCGATTTGGCGCGGTCGATCGCCTCATCGTTGTCGCCGGCAATCATCAGCATGGGCATCTGGCACAAACGCACCAGGCGCGAAGAACGCACCCGCACGAGCAGGCTGTCGCCGTCCAGCACAGGCAGGGAAAGCGAACAGATCACCAGCTCGATGGAGTGATCGAGTACCAGAACCTGCCATGCCGCCTCACCGTCCGCTTCTTCACGAAAATCGTAGAGATCGCGGATGTGCCGGATGATCATCGCGCGCACCATGCGCGACTCATCGACGATCAGTACTCGCGGCAGCTGGTTTGGATTGCTCATTCCCGACTCGGCCAGTCTGCAATGGCGGCTAGTCGCCGTTTACCCGAACCACCACCCTGCCGCGCGATTTGCCGGACAGGAAGGTATCGAATACCTGCGGCAACTCTTCGAGTTCAATCATGCGCGTCATCTCCTTCAGGTGGGCAGGCTGTAAATCGGAACACAAGCGCTTCCAGACGATGGCGCGCTGCGGCACCTCTATACTAACGGCATCGATACCCAACAAGTTTACCCCGCGCAAGATAAAAGGCATCACCGTCGTATTCAGCACGCTGCTCGCCGCCAGTCCGATGCTGGCAATCGAACCACCAGGAAGCATCGTACTGGCCAGCCAGGCCAGGACATCGCCGCCAAGGCTATCCACGGCACCCGCCCAGGTCGCCTTGCCCAAAGGGCGGATGCGCGCCAGATCGAGGCTGGAGCGAAGCAACACGTCTGATGCGCCCAGGCTCCTGAGATAGTCTGCTTCCGATTCCTTGCCGGTAAGTGCTGTCACCTTGTAACCACGTTGCGCCAGCATATCGACCGCCAGGCTGCCGACGCCGCCGGTTGCCCCGGTCACCATGACCGGCCCCCTGGCGGGTACCAGTCCATTCTGCTCCATCCGGGTAATCGCCCACGCAGCCGTAAATCCCGCCGTTCCAATAGCCATGGCGTCGAAGAGCGAAAGCCCGGCCGGGAGGGGAACCACCCAGTCGGCGGGCACACGCGCCAATTCGGCGTAGCCCCCGTGATGCGCCACCCCGATATCGAAACAGCTAGCGATGACCTTGTCGCCGGGCTTGAAGCGCGAATCCCCACTCCCTAGCACGGTCCCGGACAGATCGATCCCCCCAACACAGGGGAAGCGGCGAATGATTTTCCCCGCCCCCGTGCCCGCCAGGGCATCCTTGTAATTGACGCTGGAGTAGGCAACCCGGATCGTCACCTCGCCGGGATCGAGTTGCGACTCGTCCATGGACACGAAACGGCTGTGCGTCTTGCCATCTGATTCTTCAATCAAAAATGCCTTAAAGGAATTCACCACATCACCTTTGCTCTGGATTCCAGACAAAACACGAAAATTGACAGTCAATAATTACATGATACTCACAAAACCGGATTTTCAACACGGGAGCGCCGCTCCCGGAAAAGACACAAACCACTACAAAACAATTAGTTACAAAAATACATTCGTCTGAAATCTGCAAACAAGAGGTAAAAATGGTTTACAGCCACGGATTTTTCTTTTAGATTGCCGCCCCATGTCTTGTCACAAATCCATCACAATCCTGCTCTCGGCAGCTGCCATTTTCCTGTGCAGCTTCAGCGCCGTGCAGGCTACCGAGCAACCACCGAGGCTCGGCGATGAACTGACGCTGTTCGAGCGCTATACCAATAGCGCACAGGATCTGATCCTCAAGGGGCTGGAACTCGTCGGCATCAACTACCGCCGGGGAGGGACCAATCCCGACACCGGGCTCGATTGCAGCGGATTTGTGCAGGTCGTGTTCAGGGATGCAGTCGGAAAGTTGTTGCCGAGGACGGCCAAGGAGCAGAGCCAAGTCGGAGACGTCGTCGACAAGAGGGAACTCAAGCCTGGCGATCTCGTTTTCTTCAACACCATGCGCCGCGCCTTCTCGCATGTCGGCATCTACCTCGGAGACAACCGGTTCATGCACGCGCCACGCACCGGCGCGGAAATCCGTGTCGAGGACATGAGCCAGAGCTACTGGGTGAAACGCTACAACGGCGCACGGCGGGTCGTAGAGAACTGACCAGTAGTCACCCCGGATCAGGGACGCGGATGCGTCCATTTTTTTGCCTTCCTGTTGATAAAAATTATCATTTACAAACCAACAACAAAGACCTAGTATCACTCCTTGCGAACAGTTATCACTTGCAATAACTCAAGGAGTCCACTCATGCGCTACCGTGTCACCCGCCTGCTCATCGGCACCCTCTTGTCCTCCGCGTTCTCCGTCACGGCCTCGGCCGAAGACAAGATTCTGAACATCTATTCGGCCCGCCACTACCAAACCGACGAGCAGCTCTATTCAGCGTTCACGAAATCCACCGGAATCCGCATAAACCGCATCGAAGGCAAGGAAGAAGAATTGATGGAACGGGTGCGCAATGAAGGCGCCAATAGCCCGGCAGATGTCTTCATCACTGTCGATGCCGCCCGCCTCTCCGCCGCGCATGAACTGGGGCTTTTCGCGCCGGTACAGTCGAAAATTCTCGAATCGCGCATCCCTGCCCATCTGCGTGCGGAGGACTGGTTCTCCTTCTCGACCCGGGCCCGGGTCATCGTTTACGCCAAGGGCGCGATCAAGGCGGAGGACGTGCAGAGCTACGCTGATCTTGCCGACCCGAAGCTGAAGGGCAAGGTATGTACGCGTTCAGGATCCCACCCGTACAACCTTTCGCTGATGGCCGCGATCATCGCGCACCACGGGGAAGCCAGTGCCGAAGCCTGGGCTCGCGGTGTAGTGGCCAATTTCGCCCGCCCGCCAAAAGGCGGCGATACCGACCAGATCAGGGCCGTCGCCGCCGGCGAATGCGCCGTGGCCATTTCGAACTCGTACTACGTGGCCCGCTTGATGCGCTCGGACAAGGCCGAGGACAAAAAGGACGTCGACAGGATCGGGATCGTCTGGCCCGACCAGAAAACGAACGGAACGCATATCAACGTCTCCGGTGCCGGCGTGCTGAAACATGCCCCGCACAAAGAGGCTGCCGTCAAATTCCTCGAATATCTGGCCAGCGACGACGCACAGCGCCATTTTGCCGACGGCAACAACGAGTGGCCGGCAGTCCCGTCGGCGAAGGTCGCCAATCCGGCGCTGGAGAAGCTCGGCAAGTTCAAGGCCGACTCGCTGCCGGTCGGTTCGCTGGGCATGTACCGCGCCAAGGCACAGATGATCTTTGACCGCGTGGGTTTCCGCTGAATCCGAAAACCTCGGATTCCCTCCAATCGGCCGGCATCCATGTCCGGCCGCTTTTTCTCCTCAAACAGAAGATCAGCCCCGCTTGCGCGCAATCTGACGGGACAGCACGATCAACGGCAGCAAGCCGACGGCGACAATCGCCAATGAAGCCGTGGAGGCTTCCGCCAGCCGCTCGTCGGAGGCCAGCACATAGGCCTGGGTCGCCAGGGTGTCAAAGTTGAATGGGCGCATCACCAGCGTCGCCGGCAGTTCCTTCATCACGTCGACGAAAACCAGCAATACGGCGGTCAGCAGGCTCCCCCGCAGCATCGGCAGGTGCACGCGGCGTAGAATCCCCGGCGCCGCCTCGCCCAGGCTGCGAGCCGCCTCGTCCATGGCCGGAGTCACCTTGGACAAGCTTGCGTTAACCGACTGCAGGGCCACGGCCAGAAAACGCACCAGGTAGGCATAGACAAGAGCCGCAATGCCTCCGGTCAGCAGCAGGCCGGGGTTGCTCCCGAACCACGACAACCACTGCGCAGCCAGCCAGTTGTCCAACCGCGTCACCGGAATCAGCACGCCGACGGCAATCACCGACCCGGGAACCGCATAACCGAGCCCCACCAGCCGATTCAATGCGTTGGCAAGAAACCCCTTCGAGAGTCGTGCGCCGTAAGCCAGCAGCAATGCCAGAGATACCGCGATCGTTGCAGTCACGCCGGCGAGGATGAAGCTGTTCCGGGCCAGGCGGAAAAACTGGATCCCGAATTGCGCATCGCCATCGATCAAGGCCAGGCGCAACAACAGCCCGCCGGGCAAGAGAAACCCTATCGCCACCGGCAGCGCACACGCCACGAAGGCCAGAACGGCGGGAATGCCGCGCAGGACGCTACCGGCCATCGGTCGATTGCGACCCGTCGTATTATGGAATCTGGCACGGCCTCTCGAAGCATGCTCAAGAACCAGCAGCAATGCGACGAAACCGAGCAGCGCGGCCGCAAGTTGCGCCGCGGCGACACGGTCGCCGAGCGAAAACCACGCTCGATAGATGCCGGTAGTGAAGGTTTGCACCCCGAAATAGGACACGGCGCCGTAATCGGCCAGCGTTTCCATCAGCGCCAGCGCCGTTCCCGCTGCCACTGCCGGCCTCGCCAGCGGCAGCGACACCTTGAAAAAGCTGCGCCACGGCCCGACGCCCAGAGTGCGCGACGCCTCCAGCATGCCGCTTGCACGCTCGATGAAGGCCGTGCGTGCCGTCAGATAGACGTAGGGGTAGAGCACGAAGACGAACAGGATGACAGCGCCGCCTAGACTTCTCACATCGGGGAACCAGTAGTCGGCGCGCGTCCACCCGAATGCCTCGCGCAAGGCACTTTGCACCGGGCCGACGAACTGCAGGAAATCGGTATACACGTAGGCCAGAACGTATGACGGGACTGCCAGCGGCAACACCAGCGCCCATTCGAAAATCCTCCGCCCCGGGAACTGGTGCATCGCCGTCAGCCAAGCCATCGCCACGCCGACGACGATTACCCCCAGGCCGACCCCGGCGCACAGCCAGAGCGTGTTGCCAACGTACTCTGGAAGAACGGTCGAGACGAGATGCTGCCAAATGCCGGAAGTACCGCCGCTGAAGATGTTGGTCAGCACGCTAGCCACCGGCAGACCGATCAGCGCTGCCACGAATGCGGCAAGGATCAGCAAGATATTGGCCGCCAGGAACGTCCTCATAGAGCGGTGTCGACCTGGCGTTTCAGGCGAAGAAAAACACGGGCATGGCTTCGCGCGGAATGATCGCCCCGGAATGCTGGATGACGATGGAAGCGATCTTGTTTCCGCAACGCGCAGAAACCTCGGGGTTTTGCCCTTGCAAGCGCGCCGCAAGATAGCCGCCGGCGAACGAATCTCCTGCTCCTGTCGTATCCACGACCTTTGCCACGGGGAAAGCCGGCACCGAAATCACATCCTTTCCGGGAACGCGCACGAGCGTCTCATCGGCGCCGCGCTTGATCACCACCTCGCCCGGCGGCAGCGAACAGGCGTGCCGGATGGCAGACTCATCGTTGGGCAATTCGTACAGAGCCTGGTTGTCGTCGAGCGTGATCATCGCCAGGTCGCACACCCCAAAAGCCCGGTCGTACCACCAACGCGCATCGGCCAATCCTTCAGTCCAAAGCCGGGCGCGAAAGTTGTTGTCGAAAAACACGCGACCTCCATTGGCGTGCAGCCGATCGACACACTTAAACAAGCGTTCGCGCCCGTGACGGGATAGCACGGCCAGGCTTATTCCGCTGAAGTACAGCGCATCGAGCGAATCGAGCCGATCCTCGAGCGGGCTGCTGGGCCCGTCGAAATAATGCCTCGCCGCGCTCGAATCGCGCCAGTAATAGAACGTTCGCTCGCCATTTTCGTCCACTTGAATCGTGTACAGGCCCGGCATTCGGCCGGCTTCCCGGATCACCAGTCCCGTATCGATGCGATCCTGTTCCCAGGCTCGCAGCATCGCGTCGCTAAAGGCATCGGTTCCCAGTTCCGTGGCGTAGGCCACTTCGACCCCGCCGTCGGCGCCAAGGCGAGCCAAATACACTGCCGTATTCAGGGTATCGCCGCCAAAGTATTGCTGCATCGTTCCGAACAATTGCCCGCGCAATTCGATCATGCACTCCCCGAGAAGGGCGATACGGATTTTTCGACTCATGTAATTTCTCCCGACGCTGCGCCGCCTGTTCAAGACCCAGCGCCAAATGGTAAGGCATGAGGACGCCCATTCAAAACGGATCGGCCGCGCTTTCGCGCCTGCCCCAACTGGACCGTATAATCGGCACCTCCGTTCCAGAACGCGGTCAAAATTTTAACGTTCAGCAAACACTGGCGGTTTCCTTCATGTCCCATCTCGAACTCGACCGCATTGTCCAGCGCTACGGCTCACATACCGTCGTTGATGGCGTCAGCTTCCGCATCGACACGGGCAGCATCGCTTGCCTGCTCGGACCGTCCGGTTGCGGCAAGACCACTTTGCTGCGCTGTATCGCCGGCTTCGAACCGATCGCCGAAGGCGAAATCCGCCTCGAAGGAGAGCCGGTAAGCCGCCCGGGATTTGGTCTGCCGCCGGAAAAAAGGCGCATCGGCATGGTTTTCCAGGACTATGCCCTGTTCCCGCATCTCACCATTGCCGGGAATATTGGTTTTGGACTGAGATCGCTGCCCGAGCAACAGCTTGTCGAGCGCGTGCGGGAACTGCTGTCCACCATCGGACTGGCCGGACAGGAGGGGAAGTACCCCCACGAGCTGTCCGGCGGGCAGCAGCAACGCGTGGCCCTGGCGCGCGCCCTGGCCCCGCGTCCGGAACTGCTGCTGCTCGACGAACCGTTCTCCAACCTCGACATCGAGTTGCGCGAACGCTTGTCGCTCGAGGTGCGCAGCATCCTGAAGAAAGAGGGAATGACCGCCATCCTCGTCACGCACGACCAGCACGAAGCATTCGCCATGGCCGACGAAATCGGCCTGATGGCGGACGGCCGGATCCAGCAGTGGGACACGCCGTACAACCTCTACCACCGCCCAGCCAACCGTTTCGTCGCCGATTTCATCGGCCAGGGCGTATTCCTGCCCGGAACCGTCCTGAGCGACCGACAGGTCGATGTCGAACTGGGCCGCCTCTCTCCACAGTTGCCGCTTGAATGCCACCCGGGTTGCGCGGCGTGCGGCAAGGGTTGCCAGGTGCAGGTGCTGCTGCGGCCGGACGATATCATCCATGACGACCGCAGCCCGCTTCGCGCGGAGGTCGTCCATCGCGCCTTCCGGGGCGCCGAGTTTCTGTACACCCTGCGCCTGGAGAGCGGCGCCGAGGTGCTGGCGCTGGTTCCCTCGCACCATAACCACGCCATCGGGGAAAAAATCGGCATCCGTCTCGACATCGACCACGTCGTGGCCTTTCGCGGCCAGGACGAGCATCATCCGCGGACGGCGCAATGATTCCCTGGCTCGAAAGCGCCGAGAGCTTCCCGCCGATCGAATTCGCCCTGCGCGAACCGAGCGGTCTGCTCTGCGCCGGCGGCGACCTGACGCCGCAGCGCCTCGTGCTCGCATACCTGAACGGCATTTTCCCGTGGTATTCGCCGGGAGAACCGATTCTCTGGTGGAGTCCCGATCCGCGCATGGTGCTGTTCCCTTCCGAATTCCGCATCTCGCGCTCATTGCGCAAGACACTGCGCAACGGCAACTACCGGGTCCGCTTGGACACGCGTTTCAAGGCCGTCATCCATGCCTGCGCGCGGACACCTCGCAGGGATCAGCCGGGAACGTGGATCACGCCGGAAATACAGGCCGCTTATTGCAAGCTGCATGAACTCGGC
This sequence comes from Propionivibrio sp., assembly GCA_029975435.1. Classification (GTDB taxonomy): domain Bacteria; phylum Pseudomonadota; class Gammaproteobacteria; order Burkholderiales; family Rhodocyclaceae; genus Propionivibrio. Next base: position 12,188 of record JARKPC010000167.1, read on the forward strand.
TACGCGCATTCGGTCGAAACATGGGTCGATGAAACGCTCGTCGGCGGCCTCTACGGCATTGCCATCGGCAAGATGTTCTACGGAGAATCCATGTTCGCCCACGCCACCGATGCCTCGAAAATCGCCATCGCCCATCTGGTGCGTTTCCTTGACGAACGGGGGTTCGGCATGATCGACTGCCAGATGAACACACCGCACCTCGCATCACTCGGCGCACGCGAAATACCGCGTGCAGAATTCATCGAACGCCTGCGCCGACTGGCCGCCACTCCGCCGCTGTGCGGCCGCTGGCCGGCGGATGCCGCCGTGCGCGAGTGGCGCTGAAACGAAATCGCGATGACCCGCCTCAACGACTCCGACCTGCCGCTGTCGCTGCTGCAGTTCTACAGCACGGCAGCCTACCCGTGCAGCTACCTCCCGGACCGGCAATCGGTCTCGCAGGTGGCCATCCCCCCCCAGTTGATCACGGCCGGCATCTACAGCGACCTCGTGCATCGGGGCTTTCGCCGCAGCGGCGACTTCACCTACCGCCCGGCATGTGCAGGATGCCATGCCTGCGTGCCGGTGCGCGTCCCGGTGGACCGCTTCGTTCCCGACCGCAGCCAGCGGCGCTGCCTGAAGGCGCACGGCAGCCTGGATGGCAGAGAAATGCCGCTGCAGTATTCCGCGGAACACTATGAGCTCTACCGCCGCTACCAGGCCAGACGGCATGCGGGCGGCGGGATGGACCTGGACAATCGCGAGCAATACGCGCAGTTTCTCCTGCAAAGCCATGTCGACACCCGACTGGTCGAATTCCGCGACAACGGCAGCCTGCGCATGGTGAGCGTCATCGACGTGCTCAGTGACGGGCTCTCGTCGGTCTACACCTTTTTCGACCCGGACATTGCGGGAGCCAGCTTCGGCACCTACAACATCCTCTGGCAGATCGGCCAGTGCCTGGCCAATGACCTGCCCCACCTCTATCTCGGCTACTGGATTCGCGATTGCCGGAAAATGAGCTACAAGGTGCGTTTCCGGCCGACAGAAGGACTCATCGACGGCCGCTGGCGGGAAATCGACCCAGCTACAACCACCCCGCCCGCTTGAAGCGCCAGTAGAGAAACAGGCTGCTGAAGCCTATAACCGCCAACGCCACCGGATAGCCATATTCCCAGTCCAGTTCCGGCATGGCCTTGAAGTTCATGCCCCAGACACCGGCAAAGGCGGTGGCCACGGCAAAGATCCCGGCCCAGGCCGCCAGTTTCTTGTTGACCTCGCTTTCCTCGATGGCCACCATCGACAGATTGACCTGGATGGCCGTCGTGATGGTTTCCCGGACATTGTCGATCGACGTATTGATGCGGGCCAGGTGGTCATGGACATCGCGAAAGTACTCGCGACTATTGGCACATACCGCGGGACCGCGCCCACCGGACAGCTTGCCCGCTTCTTCGAGCATCGGCGCGACGGCGTGCTTGAGCTGCATGATGCGCGTCTTGAGGTCATAGAGGCGCTTGATGTTGGATCGCGCGGCGGCCTTGGCAAAGATCTGCGCCTCGATCTCCTCGAGATCCGACTCCAGCCGCTCGATGATCGGGAAATAGCGGTCCACGGTTGCGTCCATCAGGGCATAAAGCACGAAACCGGCGCCGTGACGCAGCAAATGCGGTTCCCGTTCGCAGCGCTCGCGCACGGCGAGAAAATGCTGCCGGCTGCGGTTCCTGACTGACAGCACATAGTTATTTCCGACAAAAATGTGTACTTCGCCGACGTTGAAACCGTCTTTCGTCAGTTCCAGCAGATGCATGACGACGAAGAGCGAATCGCCGTAATCCTCGATCTTCGGCCGCTGATGCCCGTGCCGCGCGTCTTCCACGGCCAGCTCATGGAGAGCGAACTCTTCCTTCATCTTGTCCAGCTCTTCCGGTGTGGCGTCGGCCAGGGCAACCCAGACGAAACAGCCCGGCCTGGCCAGATAATCGCTGATTTCCTCGACCGCCAGATCGGCAAGGCGCGAGCCATTCTCGTAGGCAACGCAGTTGATCAACACGGTATCCCTCTCTTCCTTCTCTCCACTTCCCTTTGTGCACTCCGAGACACTCGAGCAGCATGCTTCAGGAGAACTTCTCGGCATAAAAATACCAGAGTAGTATGCTCCCGGATATGCTGCCCACGAAGAAAACAATGGTATCCACGGTCGGCCACAGGCATTCGCTCAAGACCCGCATCACCTTGGGCACACTGGGAATCTTCCTGCTCGGTATCTGGTCGCTGTCCCTGTTCGCCGGCCACATCCTGCACAAGGACATGGAACGGCTCCTCGGCGAGCAGCAATTTTCCACCGTCACGCTGGTGGCCGAAGAGATCGACGAAGAACTCAAGCATCGCTTCGCCATGCTGCGCGCTGTCGCCGAGACCCTGTCGCCAGCGTTGCCGGAAGGCCCGGAGGCGTTGCAGGCCGCGCTCGAACGTCACAGGGAACTGCACGCACTGTTCAACGTAGGAATATTCGTCACCGGCACCAATGCGGTATCGATTGCATTTCACCCCTATTCCGCCGATCGCATCGGAGTGAACTACGGGGATCGCGACTACGTAAATGCCGCTCTGCATGACGAACGACAGTCGATCGGGCGTCCCGTGATGGGCCGCACCGCCCAGAGCCCGGTCGTAGTCATGGCCGTGCCGATTCGTGACTCGCGCGGCCGGGTCGTCGGTGTCCTGGCGGGCTCCATCAACCTGGCACTGCCCAACTTCCTGGATCGTGTCGCCGGCAGTCGCTACGGCAGGACCGGCGGCTACACGCTCGTCTCACGCGATCATCGCCTGATCGTGACAGCCACCGACAGGGCTCGCATCATGGAAGCACTTCCCGAGCCGGGTCGCTTTCCGCTGATCGACCGGTTTGTAGAAGGCCACGAGGAATCGGCCGTCATGCTCAATCCACCCGGAGAGGAAGTCCTGGCTTCGGCGAAGCGCATCCCGGCTGCCGGCTGGTACGTGCAGGCATCGCTGCCGACTGAGGAAGCCTTCGCACCGCTCGAAAGCACGCGCAAGCGCGTGCTTCTGGCCACGGCATTCCTCACCCTGATCGCCGCGGCCTTGACCTGGTGGATGCTTAAACGCCAGCTCTCTCCTCTTCTCGACACCACCCGCGCCCTTACCAGCATGCCGGACGACGGCAAGCTGCCGCTCAATCTGCCCGTCGGCAGGCATGACGAGATCGGCGGGCTCATCGGCAGTTTCAACCGCCTGCTGGAAGCGGCGGAGAAAAGGGAACATGCCTTGCGCGAAAGCGAAGAGCGTTTCCGGCTGATCTTTGAAAACTGCGGCGATGCGATCGTCTTTGCCTGGCCGGACGGATGCATCGAATCGGCCAATCCGGCAGCGTGCCGTCTCACCGGATACCGCGAGGAGGAGCTTCGCCAGTTGGGTCGGGAGGGCATCATGGATACCAGCGACCCCCGCCTGCAGACTGCGCTCGAAGAGAGATTCAGAACCGGACGCTTCTGTGGCGAGTTGCGTTGCGTGCACAAGAGCGGCCGGGTATTCACGGCAGAGTTCAATTCGACCTATTTCATCGACTCAAAAGGCAAGACGCGCACCATCTCCCACCTGCGCGACATCACCGAACGCCAAGTGGCAGTGAAAGCACTGCGCGAGAGCCATGCTGCCCTGAGCAGCGTCCTCGAGACCACGCGTGACGGTTTCTGGCATCTCGACGTAAAAGGTTACCTTCTCGACGTCAACCCGGCCTACTGCACGATGTCGGGATATACGCGCGCCGAATTGCTCAGGATGCACACCAGCAAACTGGATGCGAGCGAGACTCCGGAACAAGTCGCCAGCCACATCGAGCACGTCATGAAGTTCGGCAGCGATCTTTTCGAAACCGTGCACCGGCGCAAGGACGGGAGCCTGTGGAATGTCGAGGTCAGCGCGACCTACCGCAAGGAGACGGGCCGGGAATATTTTGTCTTCCTGCGCGACATCACCGAACGAAAAAGAACGGAACAGGAACTCGAACAGCACCGACACGGCCTCCAGGAACTGGTCGACCGGCGCACCGCCGAACTGGCGCAGGCCAAGGAAGCGGCCGAAACCGCCAACCGCGCCAAGAGCACTTTCCTGGCCAACATGAGCCACGAAATCCGCACTCCGCTCAACGGCATCCTGGGGATGGCCAACCTGCTGCGCCGGCGCAGCCGCTCTCCGACACTGACCGATCGCCTGGATAAGATCAACACGGCGGCCGAGCATCTGCTCGGCATCATCAACGATATCCTCGACATTTCCAAGATCGAAGCAGGAAAAATCATCCTGGAGGAAACGCCGGTCGACATTGCCAAACTGATCGAAGCCGTCAGCGCCATTCTCTCGGAGCGCGTGCGCTCCAAGGGAATCCGGCTGCAAATCGAGTTAGACGATTTCCCGCACGACCTGCACGGGGATCCGACCCGCCTGCAGCAGGTGTTGCTCAACTACACGACGAATGCCGTCAAATTCACGGAACAGGGGTCTGTGACCGTACGTGTCATCAGGCAGGCGGAAAACGACAACTGGCTGTTGGCACGGTTTGAAGTCAGCGACACCGGTATCGGCATCCCTCCAGACGCCAAGCAGCGCCTCTTCGACTACTTCGAACAGGCGGACAATTCGACCACACGCAAATACGGCGGCAGCGGACTCGGCCTGGCAATCACCCGCCGCCTGGCCGAACTGATGGGCGGGGAAGCCGGACTGGAAAGCACGCCGGGCGTCGGCAGCACTTTCTGGTTTACCGCCCGGCTGACACGCAAGGCCGTCAGCGCCCCCGCGCCGCCAGCACCTGCCGAAGCCAATCCGGACAAGCTGCTGCGCCAGCGTCACCGCGGAAGCCGTTTGCTGGTGGTCGACGACGACCCGCTGAATCAGGAAGTCGCCCGCTTCCTGCTGGAAGACGCCGGCCTCGCCATCGATACGGCCGGCGACGGTCTTCAGGCGATCGACATGGCGCGCGCAAGCCCCTACGCCGCCATCCTGATGGACATGCAGATGCCGAAGCTCGACGGCGTCGATGCCACCCGGCTGATACGCAAGATTCCTCGACTTCTGACAATCCCGATCCTGGCCATGACCGCGAATGCCTTCGCCGAAGACCGCAAAAGATGCCTGGACGCCGGGATGAACGATTTCATCGCCAAGCCGTTCGACCCGAACCTGCTCTACTCCACCCTGTTGCGCTGGCTGGACGCGGCCCCCCGAGAGGCCGTTGCGGACGACTAATGCGGTAAAATCACCTGATGATCTATCCACTGCTCCGCAACATCTTTTTCTCCCTCGACCCGGAAACCGCCCACGGACTGGGCATGTCGGGCATCGACTTCATGCATCGCGCCGGCATCGCCTGCCTGCTGGCTCGGCCGCCAGCCAGCCAGCCGGTCGAACTCATGGGCCTGACCTTTCCCAATCCGGTCGGCCTGGCCGCTGGTCTGGACAAGAACGGGGAGCACGTCGATGCACTGGCCGGTCTCGGCTTCGGTTTCATCGAAATCGGCACCGTCACGCCCCGCCCGCAACCCGGCAACCCCAAGCCACGCATGTTCCGCATTCCCGAGAAGCAGGCCATCATCAACCGCATGGGCTTCAACAACGACGGGGTGGACAAGTTGCTGGCCAATATCGCGGGATCGCAGTTCGCGCAACGCGGCGGCATCCTCGGCATCAATATCGGCAAGAATTTCGACACGCCGATCGAAAAGGCGGCCAGCGACTACCTGATCTGCCTCGAGCGGGTCTATGGCGCCGCCAGCTACGTGGCGGTCAACATTTCCAGCCCGAACACGAAAAACCTGCGCGAACTGCAGAAGGACGACGCGCTCGACGCTCTCCTCGGCAGCCTCAAGGCCGAACAGGGCCGGCTTGCGGACCGGCACGGCAAATACGTTCCGCTGGTGCTGAAAATCGCCCCCGATCTCGACGATGCGCAGATCCAGTCGATCGCCGACCTCCTGCGCCAACACCGCATGGACGGCGTCATCGCCACGAACACCACGCTCTCACGCGAAGGCGTCGAAGGCCAGAAGAACGCCGAAGAGACCGGTGGCCTTTCAGGAACCCCTGTGTTCGAGCGTTCTACAGCGGTTCTGCGGAAGCTCGCGCAAGCCCTGGCCGGCGAAGTGCCGATCATCGGCGTCGGCGGCATCATGCAAGGCGATGATGCGACGGCCAAGATCAAGGCGGGAGCCCGCCTTGTCCAGTTGTATACCGGCTTCATCTATCGCGGCCCGGAACTGATAGGAGAAGCGGCAAAAGCCATCGCCGCCTTATAACGACCTCGTCTATTCTTATACTGCCAACGTGGTTGAACGGCATTAGGCGAAAGAGGATAATTCTCACCTTTGCAGCTCCACACCTTCCTTCCCCAGGAACCATGACCCACTACCTGTTCATCATCATCGGCGCCGTGCTGGTCAACAACGTCGTCCTGGTGAAGATCCTCGGATTGTGCCCGTTCATGGGCGTCTCCAAGAAACTCGACACCGCGTTCGGCATGGGCGCGGCAACCACCTTCGTACTCACGGTGGCCACCGGCGCCAGCTACGTGATCGATCACCTCCTGCTCGCGCCGTTCGGGCTGGAATACCTGCGTACCCTGTCGTTCATCGTCACCATCGCCGCCGTTGTGCAGTTGACCGAAATGGTCATCCAGAAAACCAGCCCGCTGCTGCATCAGGTGCTCGGCATCTACCTGCCGCTGATCACCACCAACTGCGCAGTGCTCGGGGTGCCGCTGCTGAATGTCGCCAACAAGTACAACTTCCTCGAGTCGCTGGTCTTCGGTGCGGCCAGCGCCATCGGCTTCTCGATGGTCCTGATACTGTTCGCCGGCATCCGCGAGCGAGTCGACGGCGCCGATGTGCCGGTACCCTTCCGCGGGGTAGCGATCTCGATGGTCACCGCCGGCCTGATGAGCCTGGCCTTCATGGGCTTCGCCGGCCTGGACAAATACCAATAGCCAACAAATGCTGACGGCCATCCTCATCATGGCGCTCGGCGCCATCGTCCTCGGCGCGGCGCTGGGCTATGCCTCGATCAAGTTCAAGGTCGAGGGCAACCCGCTCGTCGAGAAGATCGAGGCCATCCTGCCGCAAACCCAGTGCGGACAGTGCGGCTACCCGGGTTGCAAACCCTACGCCGAAGCCATTGCCGAAGGCGAGGCGGACATCAACAAGTGCCCCCCGGGAGGCATGGAAGGCGTGCGCAAGCTGGCCGACCTGCTCGGACGCGAAGTCAAGCCGCTCGACGCCGAGGAAAAGCCAAAACAGCTGGCGATCATCGACGAGCAGCTGTGCATCGGCTGCACGCTGTGCATCCAGGCTTGCCCGGTCGACGCCATCGTCGGCGCCGCCAAGCAAATGCATACCGTTGTCGAGTCGCTGTGCACCGGCTGCGAACTGTGCGTCAAGCCGTGCCCGGTCGAATGCATCCGCATGGAGCCGATCGCCGAAAAAATCGATAACTGGAAGTGGAAATATCCGGTCTTCGAGATCAAACCAGCAAGGCGTGCTGCCTGATCGCCAGGCCCGGACATATGCTTCAGCGACTCTTCAAATTCAAAGGCGGCGTCAAACCGGCGACGAACAAAGCCCCGTCGGTCCAGGCGCCGATCCGTATTGCACCAATCCCGCCCCGGCTGGTCGTGCCGCTGCACCAGAGCATTGGCGGCCAGCCGACGCCGCTGGTCGAGGTCGGCGATCGCGTACTCAAGGGACAACGCATCGGCGCCGCCGACAAGTGGGTATCGGCGGCCGTGCATGCGCCGACATCCGGCACGGTCATCGCCGTCGAGGAACGCGTCGCGGCGCATCCGTCCGGCTTGCCCACGTTGTCGGTCGTCATTGAAACCGACGGCCAGGATGCATGGATCGAACGCCATTCGTTCGATCACGCCTCGCTCGAACCCGAGCGGGTACGGGAGATCCTGCGCGATTCGGGAGTCGTCGGCCTGGGCGGAGCCGTGTTCCCGAGCCACGTCAAGCTCACCCCCGCCGCTTCCGTTCCGATGGACGAACTGGTGATCAACGGCGCCGAGTGCGAACCGTTCATGACTTGCGACGATCTGCTGATGCGCGAACGCGCCGAGGGAATCGTGCGCGGCGTGGCCATCTTCCGCGATCTGCTCAGACCCAAACGGGTGCTGATCGGCATCGAGGACAACAAGCCCGAAGCGGTAGCCGCCATGCAGGCCGCCGTTGAAGCGCTCGGAGAGAACTTCGAGGTCGTCGCCGTGCCAACACGCTACCCGGCCGGCGGCGCCAAACAACTCATCCGCGTGCTGACCGGCAAGGAAGTCCCGGCCAGCAAACGTTCGCCGGAAATGGGCGTGCAATGCTTCAACGTCGCCACTGCCTATTCCGCCTGGCGGGCCATCGCCTTCGGCGAACCGGTCATCTCGCGAATCGTCACGCTCACCGGCAACGTCGAGCAGCCGGGCAACTGGGAAATCCTGCTCGGCACACCGATGCAGGAAGTCATCGCCCTGGCAGGCCCCAAGGCTGATACAAACCGCTTCGTGATGGGCGGTCCGATGATGGGCTTCGACCTGCCAGACCTGTCCGCGCCGGTCGTCAAGGCCACCAACTGCATCATCGCCGGTTCGCCCGCGCTGTTCCCGCCGCCCGCCCCGGAAATGCCGTGCATCCGTTGCGGCGCCTGCGCCCTAGCCTGTCCGCACGAGTTGCAGCCGTTCGAACTGTACTGGTTCTCGCGTTCCAGGAACTTCGGCAAGGCGCAGGAATACAACCTCTTCGACTGCATCGAATGCGGGTGCTGCAGCTACGTCTGCCCGTCGCACATCCCGCTCGTCCAATATTTCCGCTTCGCCAAGAGCGAAATCTGGTCCCGCGAACGCGACAAGAACATGGCCGATGCGGCGAAGGCGCGCTTCGAATTCCGCAATGAGCGCGACGAGCGCGAAAAAGCCGAGAAGGCCGAGCGATTGGCCAAGGCCGCTGCAGCCAAGGCCGCAGAGAAGAAGCCGGCGCCGGCAGAAACGCCCCCCGCTCCGGCAGAGGCGCCCGCCCCGCAGACTGTCGACGCGGAAGCTGCCAAGAAGGCCGCCATCGCCGCGGCGATGGAACGCGCACGCCTTCAGCGCGAAGCCGCGCAGCCGAAAAACACCGATGGCCTGACCATTGCGCAGCGCAAGGAAATTGCCGAGATCGAGAAGCGCCGCGCACCGCTGCAGGCGCAGCAGCAAACGACGCCAAACGCAGACGCCGCGCAAACACAGAATTCGCAGAAGGACCAACAATGAAGGTTTCAGGTTTTTCTCTGCGCCTCTGCGCCCTCTGCGTTAAGAGAGGTTAATCCCCCATGGATTTCATCACCCCGCCTTATCTGACCCAGAACGTCAGCGTCCGCCGCGTCATGCTGCAGGTCCTGGCCGCCCTGATTCCGGGCATCGCGGCCTATGCCTGGTTGCTCGGCCCCGCCGTACTCATGCAGATCGCCATCGCCACCGCGACGGCACTGCTGGCCGAGGCAGCCATGTTGAAGTTGCAGGACAAGCCGCTCGGCCCGTTTCTCGGCGACGGCAGCGCCATCGTCACGGCCTGGCTGATCGCGCTGGCTTTTCCGCCGCTGGCCCCGTGGTGGCTGATCGTGGTCGGCACCGCCTTCGCCATTGTCGTGGCCAAGCACCTGTACGGCGGCCTGGGCCAGAACCCGTTCAACCCGGCGATGATCGCCTTCGCCGTGTGCATCGTTTCTTTCCCGGCGCTGATGTCGCAGTGGCCGCCCATCAATGCCCAAGCCAATTTTGTCGACCAGCTTGCCCTCGTTTTCGGACAGAGCCCGCGCCTTGACGCCCTGAGCGGCGCCACTCCCCTCGACGCCCTGAAGACGGCGCTGAAACTCGGCGAAGGAAGCACCAGCGTCGCCACCGTCACGGCCGACGCCGCCGTCTTCGGGCGCATCGCCGGACACGGCTGGGAGTGGGTGGCGGCAGGCTACCTCCTGGGCGGCATCTGGCTGTGGGGGCGCAAGGTCATTGGCTGGCATGTCTCGATGAGTTTCCTTGCCGGCATGACCCTCATTTCCGGCGCGCTCTGGCTGTGGAACCCGGCCCATTTCGCCAATCCGTTGTTCCATCTGTTCTCGGGCGGATCGATGCTCGGCGCCTTCTTCATCGTTACCGATCCGGTCTCCGGTTGCACAACCCCTCGCGGCAAGCTGATCTTCGGATTCTCCGCCGGCCTCCTAGCCTACCTGATCCGGGTCTTCGGCGGCTATCCCGACGGCGTGGCATTCGCCGTGCTGCTGCTCAACCTGTGCGTCCCCATCATCGATCTCTACACGCAACCGCCGATCTTCGGCATGAAGAAATGAACACCCAGGCCAAACCGATCACCGCCACCCGAATGGCCGCACGCACGGCGGTCATCCTGTTCATCTTCGTCGCCATCTTCACGGCCCTGTTGTCCGGCGCCTACCTGTGGACGCGCCCGTCCATCGAGGCCGCCGCCGCGGACGAAAAAATGAAGCTGATCGACGACGTGCTGCCGCGCAGCCTCTACGACAACGCCCTGCTCAAGGACTTCATCAGTCTCCCCCCTACGCCGGCACTGGGTCTGGACGAATCATCGGCCATCTACCGGGCGCGCCGCGGCGGGAAGATCGAGGCGCTGGTCCTCGAAACGGTGGCCCCCGATGGCTACGCCGGAAAGATTCGCCTGCTCGTCGCGCTCGGCGCCGACGGCACGGTGATCGGCGTGCGCGCGATCGCCCACCGGGAGACCCCTGGGCTGGGTGACTACATCGAACCGAAGAAGGACCGCAACAAGGATCGCCCGTGGATTACCCAATTCAACGGCCTGAACCCCGCCGCCACGGAAGAACGGGAATGGAAGGTAAGAAAGGATGGCGGCCGCTTCGATTCGGTGGCGGGCGCGACGGTCACGCCGCGCGCGGTCATCAAGGCCGTGCGAAAGGCAGCGTTGTACGTGGAAGAGAACCGGGAGCAGCTTTTCGCATCCCGGTAGCCAAAGAAAGGATTCATCATGACCCGCGACGAATTCCGCCAGATTGCCGCCAACGGCCTGTGGAAGCAGAACACCAGCCTGGTCCAGATTCTCGGCCTGTGCCCGCTGCTGGCCGTGACCACCAACCTGGTCAACGGCGTCATGCTTTCGCTGGCCACCATCATCGTCATGGCCGTCTCCGGCGTCGCGGTGGCCAGCCTGCGCAACCTGATCCCGCACGAAATCCGCATCCCGGTGTTCATCCTCATCGTCGCCTCGCTGGTCACGGTAGTCGACCTGCTGTTCAATGCCAACCTGCACCAGTTGTATCTCGTTCTCGGCATCTTCATTCCGCTGATCGTCACAAACTGCATCGTGCTCGCCCGCGTCGAAGCCTACGCCAACAAGAACCCGCCGCTGCAATCGCTGTTCGACGGGGTGTTCATGGGCACCGGCATGTTGTGGACGCTGGCCCTGCTCGGCGGGCTGCGCGAACTGATCGGCAACGGCACGCTGTTCTCGGGCATCGACATGGTCATTCCCGGCCTGCATCCGCTGCAGCTTTTGCCCGCGGACTACCCCGGCTTCCTGCTGGCCATGCTGCCGCCCGGCGCCTTTATCGTGCTCGGCTGCCTGATC
>JARKPC010000171.1 GCA_029975435.1 Propionivibrio sp.
GAAGAATCCGAACAAGGTGTACGCGCTGCTGCGCACGTTTGGCGGCAACCATCGGCATTTTCACGCCGCCGACGGCGACGGCTACCGCTTCCTGGCCTGGCAGATCGCCGCGCTGGACCCGGTCAATCCCCAGGTTGCGGCGCGTCTGGCGCGCTGTTTCGATCGCTGGAAGAAGTTCGACTCGGGGCGCCAGGGCCACGCGCGGGCGGCACTTGAGTCGCTGCGGCAAACGGCTGGTTTATCGCGTGATGTGTTCGAGGTGGTCGACAAAGCGCTCGGTTGACCGAGAACCGATTCGTGAGCAAAGTCACCGTTAAGCGGGGCCGTTTCGGTCGATAGTCCGCAGTTTTTTTGCTTCCTTCATGTGCCGGTTGGCACACGAATCATGGGCTTGACCGGCTGGAGTGCCGGTTCCGGTTTGGATCGCTCCTTGTCCTGGCCTAAGCTGGTCTCATGCATCTGGCCAATCTCTCCATTGTCGAGGCGCTGCAGAGCCTGCGTACGTCCGAAAACGGACTGCCTTCCGCGGAGGCGGCGCGCCGTTTGCGCGAGTACGGCGAAAACCGTCTCGCCGAGTTGGGCGGGGAGCCGGAATGGCGGCGCCTAGCCAAGGAGTTCTCCCACTTCTTCGCGCTGATTTTGTGGGTGGCTGCCGCGCTGGCGTTCTTTGCCGAGAGCCGCAGTCCCGGCGAGGGCATGTGGCAGCTCGGCGCTGCCATCATTGCCGTCATCCTGATCAACGGCGCATTTTCGTACTGGCAGGAGTATCGCGCCGAAAAAGCCATCGACGCCTTGCGCAAATTGCTACCGCAAGTCGTCAAGGTCATGCGCGACGGCCAACTGACCACCGTCTCCGGTGAGCAACTCGTTCCCGGCGATGTGATCCTGCTCGAAGCCGGAGACAACGTACCGGCGGACTGCCGGCTGATCGTCGGCAACAACGTGCGGGTCAACGCCTCGACGATCACCGGTGAATCGCTGCCCAAGGCGCGCAATGCAGAGCAGGGAGGCGAGATGGGCCTGCTCGAAACGCGCAACGTCCTCCTGGCCGGAACCTCGCTGGTGTCCGGCGACGGGCGGGCGCTGGTGTTCGCCACCGGCATGCATACCGAGTTCGGCAAGATCGCCCACCTGACGCAGACCGCCGACAAGACGACGTCGCACCTGCAACTGGAAATCGCCCGCCTGTCGCGTTTGGTGGCCGTCTTTGCCACGGCGCTCGGGGTGTTGTTCTTCGCCGTGGGCGTCTTTCTCGGGATGCCGTTCTGGGCCAACCTGATGTTCGCCATCGGCATCATCGTGGCCAACGTGCCGGAAGGTCTGCTGCCGACCGTGACCCTCTCGCTGGCCATGGCGACCCAGCGGATGGCCCGGCGCAATGCGCTGGTGCGCCATTTGCCGGCGGTTGAAACCCTGGGTTCGACGACGGTGATCTGCAGCGACAAGACGGGAACGCTCACCCAGAATCAGATGGCTGTCCGGGACGTCTGCCTGAACGGCCGGCTGTACGACGGGAAGCCGCCGATCGACGAGCCGGGAATGCCGCATTTGTTGCGCAATGCCGCGTCCTGCCACAGTCTCAAGCAGGGTGTGCGCGAAGGGAAAACCGTCTGGCTCGGCGACCCGATGGAACTGGCCTTGTACGAGTTTGCCAGCCAGTCGGTCTTTTCCGATATGGTCGTGACCGGCGAATTGCCTTTCGACAGCGACCGCCGCCGCATGTCGGTAGTCGTCGAACGAGGCGCCGAGCGCTGGCTGTACTGCAAGGGGGCGCCGGAAGCCGTCATGCCCCTGTGCGATGCGATCGAAGCCGATGGCCGTGAAGTGTCGTTCGACAAGCATGGGCGGCATCATCTCGTCGAAGCGCAACAACAAATGGCCGATTCCGGGCTGCGGGTTCTGGCGTTTGCCTACCGGCGCCTGGGTCCGGGTGAGGATCCGAGAGAAGCGGGCATGGTACTTTCCGGCCTGGTCGGGCTCTACGATCCGCCGCGGCCCGAAGTTCCCGAGGCGATCGCCCGCTGCCGCTCGGCCGGGATCAAGGTCATCATGGTGACCGGCGATCATCCGCACACGGCCTTGGCCATTGCCCGCGAGATCGGTTTGGTCCGGAGCGACAAAAACAGAAACGGCGAGCGGCCCCGGGTCGTTCTCGGCGAATCGTTGCGCCGGATGAGTCGCGCACAACTGCAGACGGCGCTCGACAGCCCGGAAATCATATTCGCCCGCGTCACCGCCGAGCAGAAGATGCTGGTAGTCAATGCGCTCAAGAACAAGGGCGAGATCGTGGCTGTTACGGGCGATGGCGTCAATGACGCGCCGGCCCTGAAGTCGGCGCACATCGGCATCGCCATGGGGCTGGCCGGCACCGATGTGGCCAAGTCGGCGGCCGACATGATTCTGCTCGACGACAACTTTGCCAGCATCGTCAATGCCGTCGAGGAAGGGCGCGCGGTGTTCGAAAACATCCGCAAGTTCATGACCTACATCCTGACCTCGAATATTCCGGAAATCGTGCCCTATCTGGCGTATGTGCTGCTGCGCGTGCCGCTGCCGCTGACGATCATCCAGATTCTGGCCGTCGATCTGGGAACCGACATGCTGCCGGCGCTGGCACTCGGCGCCGAGCGTCCCGATCCGGACGTCATGCGCCAGCCGCCGCGGCGTCCGGAAGAACGGCTGCTGTCCTGGCCGCTGGTGGCGCGCGCCTACTTGTGGCTCGGTCCGCTGCAGGCCGTCATGTCGCTCGGTGCATTCTTCTTCGTGTTGCAGGTGGCCGGATGGCAATACGGGACGATGCTCGACATGCGCGATCCTCTTTACCTGCAGGCGACGACGGCGTGCCTGGCGGCAATTGTCGTCGCGCAGGTGGTCAACGTCTTTCTTTGTCGCCATCCGCGCGAAACGGCGTTGTCGTTTCACGTTGCCGGAAATCGTTTGTTGTTGCTCGGCCTCGCGGCGGAAATCGCGTTGCTGCTGCTGATCGTGTTTTCATCGGCGGGCAACTGGCTGTTCGCCACCCAGGCGTTTCCGGCTGGAGTCTGGGTTTTGCTCGTGGCGCTGGCGTTGGCCTTCGGTGTGTTCGAGGAAGTGCGCAAATTCGTGGTGCGCCGATGGGTGCGCGGGCACAACTGGTAGAATCGTCCGCCGTTGAATTCATCTTGAACAGAGGTCGCCATGTACGTCGTTACCGTCAATTTCCAGATCAAATCCGAGCATGTCGCCGAATTCCGGGAAGCCATGCTGGTCAATGCCCGCAGTTCCGTCGAGAAGGAACCCGGCTGTCGCCGTTTCGACGTCACCGTCGACGAAAGCGATCCGGCCCATTTCTTCCTCTTCGAGGTCTATGACGACGAAGCGGCTTTTCAGAAACACATGACCATGGATCATTTCGCCACGGTCAACCGGGTGATCGAGCCGTGGATTCTCGACAAGACATTCAAGATGTTCCACATGGTCAACTGAGGGGCGGCTGAACCTCGGTCTTGTCCATGTGAAGAAAAGGGTTGTCTTTTTCCTCAACCTCGTTTCTAATCGCTCCACACGCATCTTTCTTGCTCGCACCCATGCCCTCTCTTGACCTGATCGCTACCCAGACATTCATCGCCGCGGCGATGGCGTCCGTTGCTCTGGTCATTTCGATTCGCGTAGTACCGGTAGTACTGGTAGTACTGCGCGCGCCACCGTCGAGGGCCAGAAGAAGGTAAGCGAAACATTAGACCGATTTTCAAACCCCTGCCGGTGCAAACCGAGCGGGGGTTTTCGTTTTTGGCCCACCGAACGGGAAAAACCGGCAACCGCATCACTCGCACCGCTGAAAGGAGAAGTTCATGAACAAAGACACCACGGAAACCCTCACCGGGTCGCAGGTTGTCGTACGCTTGCTGGAACGGCAGGGTATTCGCCGGATTCCCGGCATCCCGGGCGGCGCCATCCTGCCCTTTTACGACGCCCTGTCCCAATCGAAGCTGATCGAGCACGTGCTGACCCGCCACGAGCAGGGCGCCGGTTTCATGGCGCAGGGCGCGGCGCGGGCGACCGGCGAGGTTGCCGTCTGCCTTGCCACGTCAGGGCCTGGAGCGACCAACCTGCTGACGGCGATTGCCGATGCCAAGCTCGACTCGATCCCGATGGTGGCGATTACCGGGCAGGTGCCGACTTCAATGATCGGGACCGACGCCTTTCAGGAAGTCGATACCTACGGCCTGACGATTCCTATCACCAAGCATAATTTTCTGGTCGGTTCGGCACGCGAACTGCTCGAGGTGATTCCCAAGGCCTTCCGTCTGGCGGCTTCCGGCCGTCCGGGGCCGGTGCTGGTGGATATCCCCAAGGATGTGCAGAACGAGCGCATCGAAGTCAGCGAGTGGCCCGAGCCCGGCCGCCGGGACCCGGTGCCTGAAGCAGATGCTGACTCAATCGAGCGCGCCGCGGCCATGATCAACGAGGCGCAGCGACCGATTCTCTACCTCGGCGGCGGCGTGGTGCATTCGGGGGCGGCGGCCCAGTCTGTCGAACTGGCCGAGAAGGCCAGCCTGCCGACGGTGATGACGCTGATGGCGCTCGGCGCGATGCCAGTCGACCACGCCTTGTCGTTGGGTATGCTCGGCATGCACGGCGCCCGCTGTACCAACCTGGCTCTGGAAGAGTGCGACCTGCTGATCGCAGTAGGTGCGCGTTTCGACGACCGGGCCACGGGCAAGGTTTCGGCGTTCTGCCCCAATGCAAAGATTATCCACATCGACATCGATCGCTCCGAACTGGACAAGATCAAGACCGCGCACGTCGGCATTCGCGGCGACGTGAAACAGGTTCTCGGCAAACTGCTGCCGCAGGTCAAGTCCAACTTGCGCCAGGATTGGCTGTCGCGCGTTGGCGACCTGAAGGCGAGCTGCCCGCTGCAGATGCCGGGTATCGACGATCCGCGCACGCCCTACGGCCTGATTCGTGCCGTTGCCGATTGCCTCGACGACAGCGCGATCATTGCCACCGATGTCGGCCAGCACCAGATGTGGGTGGCGCAGGCGTATCCCTTGCGACGGCCGCACCAGTGGTTGACGTCCGGTGGCCTCGGCACCATGGGCTTCGGCCTGCCGGCCGCGATCGGCGCGGCGATGGCCCAGCCGGAAAGAACGGTGGTCTGCTTCTCCGGCGATGGCAGCATCCTGATGAACATCCAGGAACTCGCGACGGCGGCCGAGGAAGGCGTCAACGTCAAGGTGGTGCTCATGAACAACGCGTCGCTGGGCCTCGTCTTCCAGCAGCAGACCATGTTCTACGGGCAGCGCATCTTCTCTTCGAAATTCAAGGGGGTTCCGGATTTCCTGAAGATCGCCGAAGGCTTCGGCTGGCAGACGCTGGACCTGGATACGGCGAGCGAACCGAAAGCCGCGCTGGCGGCCGCGCTGTCGGTGCGCGGGCCGACGTTTATCCACGCCAGCATCGACCGCCACGAGCAAGTGCTGCCCATGGTGGCGCCGGGCGCCGCTAACAAGGACATGATTGGAGGCTGATGATGAATTCGATTACCAAGACTAACCATGAGCCGGGGCAGGTGCAGACCGTGCTGGAACTGGCGGTGAACAACCACGCCGGCGTGATGTCGCACATCGTCGGCCTGTTCTCGCGCCGCGCCTACAACGTCGAGGGGATTCTGTGCATGCCGGTGGGCAACGGCAAGACCAGCCGCATCTGGCTGACGGTCAACGAGGATGCCCGGCTGGAACAGATGATCCGCCAGATCGAAAAACTGGAGGATGTCCTCGACGTGCATCGTCACGGTGCAGGGCACGAAGTGTTCGAGCGGGTGGGAGAGTTTTTCCGCTAGTTCGATCGGCCTGCCAGGAGTTCTCTTCCTGTCGCGGATCGCCGCATTTGTCATGAAACCGCGCCCTTGTGGCGCGGTTTTGTTTTTGGCGCCAATGAGTTATCGTCATGTTTTTGAAATTTCATTTCGGCCTGTGCAATTCAATATGTTGGTAGTAGAATAGTTCGTTCCGTAGCGTCATATAGTTGTTCCATATTTGCACAAAGTAACGTGCTCAAGAAACTCCGATAACCTCAAACCGGAGAAGATATGGTCAGGGTGCGCTTCATAGGCTGGTCAAGCCAATCCGCTGCCGCAACGGCGGCGGTCATGCCGTTTCCGGCATCCAAAGCATTCGCAGTACGTCACGAGGCGCTTCCTTTTACCCGTTGTTATATGGTTCCGAGCAAACCGGCTGGTTTTCGCCTGCCCGGTTGAATTTCCCAACCTTCATTTGGACGTCCCACCATGAAAGCCAAGAAAGCGAAATACCCAGGCATCCCCACCGTCATTCACGGCAACGGCGCCGTCGCTCACGTCATGAGCCAGGTCTGCGGCGGCGTTATCGGTTATCCGATCACGCCATCGACGGAAATCGCCGAGATCTACGAAGCGTTTCGGGCGGAAGGCGGCATGAACGTCTGGGGCAAGCACCCCTTCTTCTTCGAGCCCGAAGGGGAGCATTCGGCGCAGAGCGGTGCGCTGGGCGCGGCGCTGACGGGTGGCCAGTTCATCTCCAATGCGTCGTCCAGCCAAGGCATCCTGTACGCGCTCGAATCGCACTTCGTGACGGTCGGGAAAAAAGTCGGCGGCTTCGTGCTGCAGGTGGCGGCGCGCGTTGTTTCGAAGCATTCGCTGAACGTGATGGCCGGGCACGACGACGTGTACGCCCTGTTGCCCTCCGGCTACACCATCCTGTTCGGCTCCAACCCGCAGGAGGCGGCGGATCTGGCGGCCATTTCCTACCGCACCTCGGCGCTGTCGCTGATTCCGGTGGCCAATGCCATGGACGGTTTCTCCACCAGCCACATGATGAGCGAGGCGCTGCTGCCGGAACCCGAACTGCTTCGTGAGTACCTCGGCGACCCGGCCGGACGCATTAAGGCACCGACTTTGGCACAGGAAATCTTGTTTGGTTCCAAGGGGCGCGTCTTCCAGTTGAACCAGTACCTTTCCCGCCACGTGGCCGATATCACCGAGGCCAATCTGGCGGCACTGAAGAAGTACCTCGACACCAACGCGGCCAAGGTCGAGAAGGACAACGACGGCGCGCTGGTCGACAAGACGCTCGGCTGGTTGCCCGAGGAACTGCAAGGCCAGTGGCGGCGCCAGTGGCTCAACGCCTTCGAGAAGGGTACGCGCCAGCTCGTGCCGGCGCTGGTCGATGTCAATAACCCCGGTCTCACCGGTCCGGTGCAGAACCAGCCGGACTTCCAGGCCGGCGCGGCCGATCACCGCACGCACTTCGCCAGCGGCGTTCCGGCGCTGGTGCGCCAGGCTATGGCCGAGTACTCGGCGCTGACCGGTCGGAGTTATTCCCCGGTGCATACCTTCATGTGTGACGATGCCGAAACGGTCATGGTCGGCCTGGGCTCGGTATGCGACGACGTCGAAGCCGTCGTGACCCATCTGCGCAGCCAGGGCAAGAAAGTCGGACTGGTATCGATCAAATTGCTGCAACCCTTCCCCGAAGCCGAAGTGGTTGCCGCGCTGGCCGGCAAGAAGGCGGTCACGGTACTCGAACGCTCCGACCAGGCCGCGCTGACCCCGCTGGTCATGCAAGCCTTGTTCAAGGCGCGCGAAAACGCCGAGTTGAAGCGCGGTGAAACCGAGCGCCACGCCGGCATCCCGGCCATCAAGGCTACCCCGAAAGTGACCACGGCGATCTTCGGCCTCGGCGGTCACGATCTGCAGCCGCGCCACCTGATCGCCGCGTTCAAGAACATGGAAAGTGGAAAGGGGGCGTCGCTGGTCTATCTCGGCTCGCAGTTCTTCTCCAAGGACCCGAATCCACGCATGGCCGAATTGCAGAAACGGATGAGAGCCGCCTATCCGGAGACGGAACTGATGGCGCTGGAGACCGAAGCCAATCCGCGCCTGCTGCCGGATTCCGCGTTCCGCGTGCGTTTCCACTCGGTCGGCGGTTATGGAACGATCGCGTCGGGCAAGCTGCTGACGGACATTCTGGCCGGCGCGCTCGACATGCATTCGAAATCGGCACCGAAGTACGGTTCGGAAAAGAGCGGTGCGCCGACCAACTACTACATTACCCTCAGTCCGGAACCGATCAAGATCACCAATGCCGAACTGGAAGACGTTGAGGTGGTGATTTCCCCCGACCATCGCGCATTCAGCCATACCAACCCGCTGAAGGGGCTGGCGGCCGGCGGCACCTTCATCCTGCAGTCGAGTGCCACGCCTGAGCAGGTGTGGGAGGAATTGCCGGCGCAGGCGCGCAAGACCATCCGCGAAAAGAAGATCAACTTCTTCATCATCGATGCCTTCGCCGTCGCCAAGAAGCATGCGCCGATCCCGGAACTGGCTACGCGCATGATGGGTATCGCCTTCATCGGCGCGGTGGCCGGACACGTCAAGCAGGTGTCCGCCGGGGCGTCGGCCAAGGCCATCCTCGAGAAGATCCGCAAGCAGATTGCCAAGAAGTTCGGCACCAAGGGCGGTGCGGTCGTCGAAGGCAACATGGAAGTCATCGAGGAGGGCATCGAGGCGACCGAACGTGTCGACTACACCAAGCCTGCCTTCATCAAGATCGACGCCAAACCCGCGCCGATCACCCTGCGCAACGTCTCGTTGTCGGCTTCGATGTGCCAGCCCGAAGGCGCGTCCGGGTGCGGCCTGTTCGACCGCGAGTACTTCAACGACATGATCGCCACACCGTTCCGCGAGGGCACCATCGGCGAGGCGCCGGTACTGCCGGGCACGGGTCTGTTCATGCCGGCCGGTACCGCTGGTTCCAAGGACAAGGGGCTGTTCCGGCGCAGTGTGCCGCTGTTCAATCCCGACCTGTGCACCGGCTGCATGGAGTGCACGCTGGTCTGCCCGGATGCCGCCATCCCGAACACCGTGCATGACATCCACGAACTGCTGCTCACCGGTATCCGTCAGTTGGACATCACCGAAGCGCAACGCGAGGCCATGCGTGCCCAGGTCTATGCGGTGGCCGAGTCGGTGCGCGAGTCCTATCGTCAGGGCAAGGAGACCCGCGCCTTCCACGAACTGGTGGCCGAAGCGGCATCGAAGCTGCCGACGCGCCAGGCCACGCTGCTCGGCAACTTCAGCAAACTCGTGGATGTGCTGGCCGCCTATCCGGTCGCGCGCACCCGCCCGTTCTTCGACGCCATGGAAAAGACCAGTGCGGGCAGCGGCGGACTGTTCGCCGCCAATGTCGATCCATGGAAGTGCACCGGCTGCCTGGAGTGCGTCGATGTGTGCGGCCCCGGCGCGCTGGTCTCGCAGGATCAGGACACTGCCCTGTTGAGCACCCTGCAGAACCGTTTCGACTTCATGAGCAAGACGCCGAATACCCCGGCGCGCTTCGTCGACAACGCCATCGAAGCGGGCGGCGAAATCAAGCGCCTGTTGCTCGACCGCGACAACTACTACTCGACGACAGGTGGGCACGGCGGCTGCCGCGGCTGCGGCGAAGTCACCGCCATCCGCCTGGTAATGGCCACCAACCGCGCGATTACCGAGAAGCGCCGGCTCGACCATATCGCCGAACTGGAGAAACTGCTTGCCGACCTGGTTGCCAAGCAGGCGTCGTTGGGCAAGAAGGAAACCGAGCGCAGCCGGCGCATCGGCGAACTCATCGCCACGCTGGAAAAGCGCCTGTACCTGTTCGAGGGCGGCCCGACCGGCAACGGACCGGCCGGAGCGATCATCGCCAACTCGACGGGATGCAGCAGCGTCTATGCCTCCACCTTCCCGTTCAACGCCTACAACGATCCGTGGGTGAACAGCCTGTTTCAGGACGCCCAGCCGCTGGCCAAGGGCATCTTCGAGGGTGTCGCGGCGCAGACCGTGCCGGACGTCAAGGCGATGCGTCTTGCGCGTCTCGAACTCGACGACGCCTACGTGCCGGAGCAGCATGACAAGGAATTCCGTTTCCTGTCGTGGAACCTGTTTACCAAGGAGGAACTCGCGCTCCTGCCGACCGTGATCACCGTCGGCGGCGATGGCGCCACCTACGACATCGGCTTCGGCGCCTTCTCGCGCATCCTGGCCAGCAACACGCCGATCAAGGTCCTGGTGCTGAACACGGGAGCCTACTCCAACACCGGCGGGCAGGCCTCGACGTCGAGTTTCACCGGGCAGGATTCCGATCTGGCGCGGCACGGCGGCGCGCACAGCGGCAAGCAGGAGTCGCGCAAGGAACTCGGCCTGATCGCCTCCTTCCATCCCAACGTCTTTGTCTGCTCGACGACCACGGCACTGCAGGGGCACTACCTGAAGAACACCATGGAGTTCCTCTCCTACACCGATGCGCCGGCAGTGCTCGACGTCTATACGCCGTGCCAGGGCGAGCACGGCATTGCCGACAACGTATCGGCGCGCCAGGCGCGTCTGGCCGTGGAGAGCCGCATGAACCCGGTGTTCGTGCATGATCCGCGCAAGGGCAAGACGCTGCACGAGTGGTTCTCGCTCGACGGCAATCCCGATCCCGAAAAGACCTGGATGACGACAACGCTGGAATACCTCGACGACAGCGGCGAGCTGAAGCTGATGGACGTCCAGCTGACCCCGGCGGACTTCGCCGTCGGCGAAATCCGCTTCAAGAAGCAGTTCCGCAAGCTGGCTGCCGATGCCGCCAACCTGGTGCCCGTGGTCGAGTTCATCGATCTCCCGGAAGAGGCGCGGCAGGGCAAGACACCGTTCGTCTATTCGGTGGATGCCAACAAGCGTCTGGTTCGCCTCGGGGTTTCGGCGGCGGTCGTCGAACTGGTCGAGGAGCGGCGCAAGAACTGGCAGATGCTGCAATACCTCGCCGGTTTCCACGTGGCGCGCATGGATGCCACGCATCGCCAGAGCATCGACTCGCTGCAGGCTCAATACAAGGATTCCCTGAAGCAGCACGACACGTCGCTCGATGCGATCGCCCGCGCCATGTCGGAACTCGCGGCGTCGAGCAAGGCGCCGGTCGGCGCCGGCCGCACCATCCCGATCGTGCCGGTGGCTGCTGGTACGGCCGCGCCTTCGTGCGGGGACGCCGCCGCGGCGGTCGCCGAGGCGATCGTGACGCTCGAGGATTCGACCAAGTGCACCAACTGCAAGACCTGCTACCAGGATCTTCCCGAACTGTTCGAGAAGACGCGCATGGTGATCGACGGCGAGAGCCGTGAAGTTGCACGCCTGATCCCCGGCGCCCTGGAACGCGTTACCGTGACCCCGGAGCTGAAGGCCCGTATCAAGCGGGTATCGGCCAATTGCGATGCGGAGATCATTCGATGAGCAACGGATCCTCACAATTCAGCCAAGAGGACCTGCAGCGCTACCGCGATGCCAGCAACGCGCTGGAAAGAACGCGGTCGCAGGTCGAGGCGCTGGAGCAGACCTCGGCGGTTGAGACCTTCAACCAGCAGTTGGACCTGCTGCGCCGGCGCCTGTTGAACGACCCGCAGGCGTTCCGCGAGATGTTCATCTCCGACGGCGCCGCAGCGATTGTCGCCGAGTTCCAGCAGGACGAACTCTCGCCCGAGTTCACCCGCACCTTCTGGGAACTGCTGCTGCGCGACGACGACATGAGCAAGATCCTCATGCGTTTCGTGTGGGGCGTGCCGCTCGGCCTCAAGCGCAAGTTCATCAAGGCGCTCGACAAGCATCTCTCGGACCGCTACCCGATGTTCAAGGGGTTGTCGAACAACTGGCCCGCGGAGAGCTTCATTCCCCCGTACATCCGTTCGCCCGAGGAGCGCTCCGTCGATTTCGGCCTGGTGAATCAGGGGTATCTGGGCTACATGAACCTCGGCTACACGGCACGCGAGGTGGATCTGATCGTCTGGCTCGAAGTGCTGCGCGACAAGCAATGCGATGAAAAGCCCTGCGAGGTCGGCCTGCACGTGCCCGGCAAGTTCGAGCCGAAGGGCGGCTGTCCGGTCAAGATCCACATCCCGCAGGTCCTTGATCTGCTCGGCAACGGGCGCTTCCGCGAAGCGATGGAACTGATCGAGAACTGCAACCCGCTGCCCAACGTCACCGGTCGCGTGTGTCCGCAGGAACTGCAATGCCAGGGCGTTTGCGCCCACACCAAGCAGCCGATCGAGATCGGCCAGCTCGAGTGGTTCCTGCCGCAGCGCGAGAAGGTGGTCAACCCGGATGGCATCGCCGCGCGTTTCGCCGGCTTCCCCGATCCGTGGGAGAAGGCCGAGAAGCCGCCGATCGCCGTGGTCGGTTCCGGGCCGGCGGGCCTGATCAACGCCTACCTGCTGGCGGTAGAAGGCTTCCCGGTCACCATCTTCGAAGCTTTCCACGCACTCGGCGGCGTGCTGCGCTACGGTATCCCCGAGTTCCGCCTGCCCAACGAGCTGATCGACGACGTGGTCGGCAAGATCAAGCTGCTCGGCGGCAAGTTCGTTTCCAACTTCGTCGTCGGCAAGACCGCAACCTTGCAGGATCTGCGCAACGCCGGCTTCTGGAAAATCTTCGTCGGCACCGGCGCCGGACTGCCGCGCTTCATGAACGTGCCCGGCGAGCATCTGCTCAACGTCATGTCGGCCAACGAGTTCCTTACCCGCGTGAACCTGATGCAGGGCTTGCGCGAGGACTACGAGACGCCGCTGCCGGAAACCAAGGGCAAGGAAGTCATCATCATCGGCGGCGGCAATACCGCCATGGACGCGGCGCGCACCGCGCGACGCCTCGGCGGCAACGTGACTATCGTCTATCGTCGCACGCAGAGCGAAATGCCGGCGCGCGTCGAGGAACTGCATCACGCGCTCGAAGAAGGCATCGCCCTCAAGGTGCTGCGTTCGCCGTGCGAGTTCGTCGGCGACGACAAGACGCATTTTGTCACGGCCGCCGTGCTCGACGTGATGGCCCTCGGCGAGCCGGACGCCTCCGGCCGTCGCAGCCCGATTGCCACCAGCGAGAAGGAAATCATGAAGGCCGACCTGGTGATCATGGCGCTCGGCAACGATCCCAATCCGATCATCCGTGATTCCGAACCGAGCCTGAAGACGACCAAGTGGGGCACCATCGACCTCGGCGCCAAGGGCTCGCAGAAGACTTCGCTGGACGGCATCTACTCCGGTGGCGATGCCGCGCGCGGTGGTTCCACGGCGATTCGTGCGGCCGGCGACGGCCAGGCTGCGGCACGTGAAATCGTCGGCGACATCGACATGCCGCCCGACGAAATCCGGCGCATGGTCGACAAGGCCAAGGGCTACTCGCACCTGGGTGCCGCGCCGCAGACGATCCTGGAGAAGATCGAACTCACCCCGGGCATCGTCGAGTTCATCGTGCATGCGCCGCTGATCGCCCGAGCCGCCCGCGCCGGGCAGTTCGTGCGTGTGCTGGCCTGGCCGAACGGGGAACTGATCCCGCTCACGCTGGCCGACTGGGATGCCAAGGCCGGCACCATCTGTTTGGTGGTGCAGGGGATGGGTACCAGCAGCATCGAGATCAACCGCATGCAGGTCGGCGAGGCGTTCGCCGGCATCGCCGGGCCACTGGGGCAGCCGAGCGAGTTGCACCGCTACGACCCGAAGAAGCAGACAGTCGTGTTCACGGCAGGCGGCGTCGGTTTGCCGCCGGTATACCCGATCGCACGCGAACACTTGCGCTTGGGCAACCACGTGACGCTGATTTCGGGCTTCCGCAGTGCCGATCTGTTGTTCTGGACGAAGGAGGACGAGCGGGTCGGGAAACTGCAGGCGGAGTTTGGCGATCAGCTCGACGTGATCTACACCAGCAACGACGGCAGCTTCGGCATCAAGGGCTTCGTGTCGACGCCGCTCGAGGAAATGCTCAAGAACGGCAAGAAGAGCAAGGGCCGCAACATCGCCGAAGTCGTCACCATCGGCCCGCCGATGATGATGCGTGCCGTCAGCGACCTGACCAAGCCGTACGGCGTGAAGACCGTGGCTAGCCTCAACTCGATCATGGTTGATGCGACCGGCATGTGCGGCGCGTGCATGGTGCCGGTGAGCATCGAGGGCAAGCTGGTGCGCAAGCACGCGTGCATTGACGGCCCCGAGATCGACGGCCACATCATCGACTGGGACAAGTTCCTGCCGCGTTTCAACCTGTTCAAGCCGCAGGAGCAGGCCAGCAAGGTGAAGCACGGGCTGGCGTAATCGCCTTTGTAAGCGATTTCATGACGGGGCGGGTGACCGCCCCGTTTTGTTACGGGCGTACGGACCAAGCGGGCGTGTGGAATGTTGTGTTGGTGAATCATGTGTTCTGCTGCCAGCGCACAAGGATCAGCCGAATGCCCGATCCCCCTTCTTGTTCAACTTGCTCCAGCGGCTCTGACCGATTCCAGAGAGAGCAAACGGACTTGAACAAGCGGTGTTCCCGCACCAAGATGAAAAGGACGGATGGCAGTTTCGTCGCGAACGGGCAAAGGGAATCATCATGGTTCGAGGCAAGGGAGGGGAATCGGTAGCCGGATTGAAGTCTCCGCGTTCTGCGCTCTTGGTGGCGTTGGCCGTTCTCCTGATCGCGGGGCTTGCCGGATGCGCGCCTTCGATGTCGATCCGACCTCCTACGGCAAGCGATATCGAGAGCGTCAGGAATCGCCAGCAGGCCGTCGCTCTGTTCCGCCTCACCACGACCATCGACGGCAAGGCAGTCTCTCCATTGGATCCGGGAGACAGCAACAACGCCGTGCGCATCTACCTTGCCAGCCTGGGCGACATGGGGGCTCCGATGCGCGTCACTCCGGCTTCGTTCTCCCAAAGCACGGCGGCAGACGGATGGCATTATCTGTTGCTGTCGCCCGGCGTTTACTATCTGCTCGTGCTGCCGCCGGGTGTCGAGCAGAATCCGCCTGCCGTCGCCTACCATGCCGCCAGCGCCCGCTACGGCCGGTTGACGCAGTACGCGTTCGTTCAGGGTCGTGGCGGCTTCTGGGCTCCCGAACTGATGGCCTTTGTTCTGAGAGACATGCCTCCGCCGGATTTCCGGGAACTGCCGGGATTCTGGTTCCAGGTGCCGGAGAATGGACAGGTCGTCTATCTCGGCTCCTTGTCCATCGCGTGCAGAAGCGGCCGCGGAGTCTTCGGCAACCTGATCGACTCGTGTGGCGACGTTGATCTGGCGGATGATCGGCAGTCGGCGAAACAGGCGATTGCCGTGTCGCTGCCGGATCTGGCCATGGAATCCCTGCCGCTGGTGCCGTATGGCCGATCGCGGCCGGGAACGCGTGTGGCGGAGTCGGGCGCCATGAACTTCGTGGCGCGCGGTGCGGGGAAGATCGAGGCCGCCTTCACGGGAGCCGAGCTGGCGCCATGGGGAGTGATTCCCAGCGCCGGGCAGCCCCGGCCCGTCTCCGTCTATAACCTGCTGGCGATCGGAGCCGAATTGGCCACGCGCGCCGGTGCCGCTGCGCGGGCCGAGGGCCACCGAGCGGAAGTGCAGCCTTGCATCGACCGGCTCTCTGCTTCGGTCGGCAGTATCGATTTCGCCTCCCGATTTGCTCCGGCGCTCGAGCAAGCCGCACGTGCTCACGGGAAACGGATTCCGGACGCCGCCGAGAGCCGGCGCGCGAGCCACCGGCTGATAACATCCGTGCCGCTGGTGCGCCTCAGGGAATCCGGCCAGTCGGACACTCTGGCGCTGGAACTCGCGTTGGAGTCGCGGATTGAAACGGTCGATGATGGCATAGTCCGCTATTACAGCGTGTGGTCTTCGGCCCCGCAGCCGCCGATCCAGAGCCCCCATGCGCCACGCTCGCCGTTGTATGCGCAGTTCGTGCCGGAGCGGCCTGCGCCGCGGGCTGTTGTGGAGTGGTGCGGTGCCGACGGCGCGGCCTTGCTCGAGCGGGAAATCTCTGCTGCGCTTTCACGCATCGCTGCTCAGGTCGTGCCGGATCTCTGAATTTCGAATCCGTCGCCGCGCCGAAGAACGGGCTGGAATGATCCGGGGCGCTTTCGCTTGGACGACAACAGCACGATACGCGTCCCGAATCTGTTGGTTGCGAAGAGGCTGCGAAGAGGCGGAGAACCCGGAACTCTGCCGATGGTTCTTGAAACATCCAGTATCCACGCCTATTCCGATGGGGGTGTGCGCAAATGAAGTGATGTCCCGCGTTTCCTGACGCGTTGGCTCGGGCGTGGTTCTACTCCAGGATGTCGTCGGCGCGGCGGACGATGCGCGCCATGGTGTCGCCCAGTCCGGCGAGGCAGGCGGCCTGAATCATTGCGGCGGGAATGACGCCGCCGCGCCCATCGGGCAGATCGCGCGTGGCGGTGGCTTCGGCAACGATGGTGCTCTGCAAACCCAGTTCCCTCGCGGCACGAACCGTTGAACTGACGCAGTTGTGCGTCATGTATCCGATGACAATCAGCTTCTTGCGCCCGCTGCGGTCGAGGACCGCGCGCAGGTCCGTGCCGGCGAAGGCGTTGGCCAGTGTCTTTTCGACCACGGCTTCTCCGGCCTGCGGGATCAGCGGCGCGGCCGGCTGGTATCCGGTTTCCCGCGGGTTGAACAGCGGTCCGCTGCCGCGATGCAGAACGTGCACGATCGATGTTCCGGAAGCGCGGGCACGCCGCAGCAACGTGCCCCCCGCGGTCAGCGCGGTGCCGATGCCGACGAGCGGCAGCCGGCCGTCGACGTATTCGCGCTGCGCGTCGATGATTAGCAGCACGGCGTCGGCGAGGCGTGCGGGTTGGATCGGAGTGCCGAGCAGGTCGAGGATGGTGGTTGGCGAGGCGGGCGTAGTCATGTCGGTTCTCAAGGGTTGTCGAAAGCGGCATGGTGCGGTTTCACCTGCGCGGCGACTAGTGGCATTATTGACAATAAACGTGCCGAATCTGCCATGTCCCGCATTGCCCTGATCGTCCAGCCCGGCGCCACGCCGTCCAGCGTCATGATGTCGCTGGACATGGTGGCCATCGCCAGCCGTTTCCCCGAAGGCACCGCGTGTCGCCTCGAACTGCTGTCGCTCGACGGAGGCAATGTGCGCCTCTCCGCCGCCGTGGGCGTCGATACCCAGGCGATTCCTGGTGTGCTGGAAGGATATGCCGCAGTGATCCTGCCGGGCTTCTTTGCGGCCGATTTCGCGTCGCTGATCGGGCAGGTGCGCTCGGCTTGGCAGCCTGTGATCGCCCGTTTGCGCGGCCTGGCGCCGGAAACGCTGGTGGCTGCCAGCTGCTATGGGACATTCGTGCTGGCGGCGAGCGGGTTGCTCGACGACGGGCCGGCGACTACGACCTGGTGGCTTGAGGGGGAATTTCAACGGCATTTTCCGCGCGTCCGTCTGGCCGCCGACCAAACGTTGGTGGACGGCGGGCGTTGCATCACGGCGGGCGCGATGACGGCGCATGCCGACCTGACGCTGCACGTCCTGCGGCGACTTTTCGGCGCGGCACTGGCACGCAAAGTGGGCGGCATCATGCTGGTGGACGGCGCGCGGACTTCGCAACGGCCGTTCGCCTCACTGCCACGGCAGTTTGACGACCCGCTCGCGCAACAGGCGGCCGACTGGCTGGCGGCGCATCGCCACGAACCGGTGTCGACTCCGGAGGTGGCGGCTGCCCTGCACGTGAGCTACCGAACACTGCATCGCCGTTTCCATGCGGCTACCGGCATGGCGCCGCTCGCCTATCTGCAGGATCTGCGCGTGGAGATGGCCAAGGAGTTGCTGGAAAGCACCCGGCTCAGTCTCGAACAGGTCGTCGAGCGCACCGGTTACGCCGATGTTTCGGCGTTTCGCCGCCTCTTCGCGCGCCGCGTCGGGCTCGCGCCGGCGCTGTATCGGCAACGCTTCAGGCAACCTGTCGCGGGAACTTGAGCGCCTGTTTCACCGTGTCTTGCGGTCGCCACGCCGCCCTGAACTCCGGATGCCGGGCAAGGTCGAAAATCAAAGAGACCAGATACGGGGCGTTTCCGCATGGACGCGAACAACAAGAGACCCGCCGGGCCTGAACCGTTCGATCGCGAGACCGAGGGGGTCTGGCACCTGTTGTATCGCCACCTGTGGCCTTTTCAGTATTTTCGCGACGTCACGCAGGGGGACAGGCGGCAGCAGCAGTCGAGTTACCAGCACAACCGGCTGATGCGTTTCTGTCTGCCCGGATTCATGTTCAAGTGGTCGGCGCTTTCCGCGCAGTGGTTCGCCTGGGGCAGTTTTCTCGACGGCACGTTGCTGGTCGCGAGCTGCTTCATCGCCGCGACGCTGGCGCTGATCGTCGTGGTTCTGTTGGGCATCGACTGGCTGTGGCTGGGCCGTTTCCCCGACCGGTTTTGAAGCGCGGTGAACTCGCGCGGAGCTGGCGCTCCGCTGTCTGCCGCGTCGCTGAGCGTTGCAAAGAACACGATATGCTCGAGTCCAATGGCCATGTTATCGTTAGTCATGATCTCTCGCCCTTGCCGCCGCCTGATCCTCCTCGCAATGCTGGGGCTGTTCGGCGTCAACGGGATCGCTGCGACACCGTCGGACTCGATTCGCGTGGTCCTCGACGACAACTATCCCCCGTACATCTTTCGCGACTCCAATGGACAGGTGCAGGGGGTACTGAAGGATCTTTGGGAGTTGTGGCAGCAGCGAACCGGCGTGACCGTCGATTTTCAGCCGATGGACTGGGGCAAGGCGAGAGCTACCATGGAGAGCGGCAAGGCGGATGTCATCGACACCATTTTCGAGACGGAAGAAAGGCAAAAGATCTACGATTTCTCGCGTCCGTATGCCACGATCGAGGTGCCCATTTTCTTCCACAAGAGCATCTCCGGCATCACCGACGCCAACTCCCTCAAAGGGTTTTCTGTTGGCGTCAAGGACGGCGATGCGTGTATCGATTACCTGGCGGCGCATGGAATCTCCGATCTCAAGCGCTATCCGAGCTACGAGTCGCAGGTCAGGGCGGCGATCCGGCAGGAAATCCGCATCCTGTGCATAGACAAGCCCCCGGCGTTTTATTTTTTCAACCGGGAGGGCGCGGCCGACGAGTTCCGCCATTCTCCGCCGCTCTATGTCGGTGAATTCCACTGGGCTGTAGCGAAGGGGAATTCCGATCTGAAGCGCCTCGTCGAAGACGGTTTCTCCCGAATCACGGCGGACGAACGCGCCGCGATCGAGAAACGCTGGATGGGTGAGAAGCTGGTCAAGGGGGGCTGGCCGGGATATGCCCGCTACGGCTGGTATGTCCTGCTCTCGGTTCTGCTTATCATTACCTTTCTTGCCGTGTGGAACTGGGGTCTGCGTCGACGCGTGTCGATGCGTACGCGGGAACTATCTGCCGCATTGAGTTCGCTGAAGCGGACGGTCGCCGAACAGAAAATGACCGAGACTAGGCTCCTCGAAACCCAGGCGCGGCAGCACACGTTGGTTCGAGCGATTCCCGACCTCGTCTGGCTGAAGGATGCCGACGGGGTCTACCTGTCCTGCAATCCGCGTTTCGAGCGATTTTTCGGGGCGTTCGAGAAAGACATCGTGGGCAAGACGGACTATGACTTCGTCGACAAGGATCTTGCCGATTATTTCCGCGAGAACGACAAGCGGGCCATGGAGAAGGGCGGTCCCAGCGTCAACGAGGAATGGATCACCTTTGCCGACGATGGTCACCGCGAATTGCTGGAAACCACGAAAACGCCGATGTTCGATGCCCATGGACGCCTGATCGGCGTTCTTGGCGTCGGCCACGACATCACGGAACGGAGCGAACATGCAAACCAGCTCAAGCATCTCGCGCACTATGATTTGCTGACGACGCTGCCCAATCGCGTGCTGCTCGCCGACCG
The DNA here is from genome assembly GCA_029975435.1 of Propionivibrio sp. GTDB lineage: Bacteria > Pseudomonadota > Gammaproteobacteria > Burkholderiales > Rhodocyclaceae > Propionivibrio. The sequence goes on from JARKPC010000171.1 coordinate 19,721, forward strand.
GCTGCGTCAGGCGATGGCGCAGACGGTTCGGCGCAAGCAACTCCTCGCGGTGGCCTATCTCGACCTGGATGGATTCAAGGCCATCAACGATCGATATGGGCATGAATCCGGCGACCAGGTGCTCGTCGCGCTGGCCAACCGCATGAAACACACCCTGCGCGATGCGGATACGCTGGCCCGACTGGGCGGCGACGAGTTTGTCGCCGTGTTCATCGATCTGGCAGATGCCGTTTCATGCGCGCCCATGCTCGATCGGTTGCTTGCAGCGGCGGCCGAGCCCTTGCACATCGGGGATCTGGAGATCCAGGTTTCGGCAAGCCTGGGTGTGACCTTCTACCCGCAGGCAGAAGAAGTCGATGCCGATCAATTGCTGCGCCAAGCCGATCAGGCGATGTACCAGGCCAAGCTGGCCGGCAAGAATCGCCATCATGTATTTGATTCCGAGCAGGATCGCAGCGCCCGCGGCCACCACGAAGGCGTCGAGCGTATCCGCGGGGCGCTGCAGCGGAAGGAATTCGTGCTGCACTACCAGCCCAAGGTGAACATGCGCACCGGAATGGTCGTCGGTGCGGAAGCACTGATCCGCTGGCAGCACCCCGAACGCGGCCTGCTGTCGCCGGCCGAATTCCTTCCCGTGATCGAAGATCATCCGCTGGCCGTCGATGTCGGCGAATGGGTGATCGATGCGGCCCTTGGGCAGTGTGAATCGTGGGCGGAAAAGGGGCTGGCCGTTCCCGTCAGCGTGAACGTCGGTGCGCGCCAATTGCAGCAGCCCGGTTTTGTGGATCGTCTGCGCAGCATTCTGGAGGCGCACCCATCCATTGATCCTGGGCATCTGGAAATCGAAATTCTCGAAACGAGCGCGCTCGAAGACGTCGCCCGGGTGGCCGAAATCATCGAGTCGGCTCGGGTGCTTGGTGTTTCGTTCTCACTGGACGATTTCGGTACCGGCTATTCGTCGCTGACCTACCTGAAGCGCCTGTCGGTCAGTCAGCTCAAGATCGACCAGAGCTTCGTGCGCGACATGCTCGACGATCCCGACGATCTGGCCATACTTGAAGGCGTGATCGGCCTCGCCAGGGCGTTTCGGCGTCAGGTCATCGCCGAAGGCGTGGAGACCGCCGACCACGGCAGGATGCTGCTGCAACTGGGGTGCGAGCTGGCGCAGGGGTACGGCATCGCGCGACCGATGCCCGGAGAGGATCTGCCCCGATGGGTCGCCGTCTGGAAACCGGATGCGGCGTGGAGAGACGCCGCACCGGTTACCCGAAGCCTTCAGTAAGTGTTCAACCCGGGTTCCGACAACCGAGTACGGTCCGGATCACCAATCACCCGGTCACTTTCCTTCGGTGGCTTTCAGTTCCTGGAACTTCCCGACGATTCGTTTCGTTCTCTCCGGATCGATCAACAGGTCATGCGCCGACAGGGCGACAGCCTTGGCGGCCTGGACCGCCGCCGGCCAGCCTTCGTCCGGCACGGTATATTTCAGCATGGCGTCTTCGTGCAGGGCCACGGTCTTGGGCGCAACCTTGAACATGATGTTGACCGTCGGATAGGCGTGGCCGACGTTGCCCAGGTCCGACGATCCGAGGGGTTGCGGATCCATGACCACGTCGTCGGCGGGCACGCCAGCCTGCTGGATGTTCTTGGCGACCAGTTCAAGGTATTCGGGGACCATGACGGGCGACAGCAGTTCGGTGCGCGGCGGTTTGTATTCCATCGTCGTGCCCGAGGCCAGCGCCGCCGCCTTGGCCGTGTTGATCAGCTTGGCGTAGGCATCGAGCATGGTCGGCGTATCGAGGGCACGCGCGGCGAATTCCACCTCGGCGAGTGCCGGAACGACATTGACCACGTCACCGCCCTTCTTGATGATGCCGTGGATACGCACGTCCTGGCGCAGATGCTGGCGCAGGGCGTTGATCCCGTTGAACGTCTGGATCGCTGCGTCGAGCGCGTTGATTCCCTGCTCGGGCGCCGCTGCCGCGTGTGCCGCCTTGCCCTTGAAGACGAAGGTTGCCCGCTTCATCGCCAGCAGGGGCTTGTTGACGCTCCAGGTACTGCCGGGGTGGGTGATGAGCACCACGTCTGAACCCTCGAAATGCTTGCCTTCCAGCAGGGCGATCTTGCCGCCGCCCAGCGAGCCGCGCTCTTCGTCGGGCGTGCCGATGACCAGCAGTCGTCCCGGCAGGTCCTTCATCACTTTCGACAAACCGGCGGCGGCGAGGAGGCCCGATCCCGAGATCAGGTTGTGTCCGCACGAGTGCCCGTTGGGCAGCGCGTCGTACTCGAGCATGATCGTTACCGTCGGCCCGGGGCCCTTGCCGGGCAGTTCGGCGCGGAACGCGGTTTTTGCCACCCCGCCCTTGACGAGGTCGTCGGGGACCTTGAGGTCGGTTTCGACCTTGAAACCGAGCTTGCGCAGTTCGTCCACGACCAACTGCGAACTCTTGAATTCCTGCTGCCCCAGTTCCTTGAATTCGAAAATCTGCTGCGAGACCTGCTTGATCGCCCCGGATTGCGCCTCGATTGCCTGCAGCAACTGCTTCTCGTCCGCCAGCCCGTTGGCAGCCCAGAGCGCGGCCAGCAAGACCGAAAGCCGGGCCAACCCCGGCGCAACGAATTGTCTCTTGGACATTTTTCTCCCTTTCGATAATTGAACAACACGCACGATCCCGTCGGCTCGCCGGCTTGTCTTGGTACGCGTACGGCTCGGCTCGCCGCCGGATCTCCACAGCTCCCTCAAGCAAATCTCAAGCCAATAGCATTCGCCTGCCTGTCCGGCAGTGGTCGAATCAAACCGGGTTGTTTTCCGCCAAGGCGCTCAAAGCAACATAGTCTGTCTTGCCGGTTCCTAGCAAGGGAATTTCCTTCAGCACCCGGATGGTGCGCGGCACGGCCAGTTCCGGGGCGCCGAGCGTGCGTGCGGCAGCGACCAGGCGTTCGCGGCTCAGGTCCGCGGCGGTGGTGAACAGCACCAGTGCCTCGCCCTTGCCGGGGTCGGGGCGTGTCGATGAAGCGTGGGAGAATCCGGGCGCGGCGGCGTTGGCGATGCTCTCTACGACCTCCAGTGAAATCATCTCGCCGGCGATCTTGGCAAAGCGCTTTTGGCGCCCGAGGATGTGCACGTAGCCTTCGTCATCGACGTCGACGATGTCGCCGGTCGCGTACCAGCCCGCGCCGATCGCGGGAGGTTGTTGGATCACGCCGGGCTTGTCGAACAGGTAGTACCCGCTCATTACATTCGGCCCCTTGACGTGCAGGGCTCCGCCATGCGCGATGCCGGGAATCGGTTCGAGTTCGTGCGCCATCCCGGGCAGCAACTGACCCACCGTGCCGTTCCTGCAGGCCATCGGCACATTGACGGCGACGACCGGCGCGCATTCGGTGACGCCGTAGCCTTCGAGAATGCGGATGCCGAACTTGTCGATCCACAGCCGACGCACGTCGTCCGAAAGTTTTTCAGCGCCGGCGACGACGTAGCGCAAGCGGCCGAAATCGTACGGGTGGGCGTACTTGCCATAGTTGGCAAGAAAGGTCGAGGTCCCGAACAGGACGGTGCAGTCGCGGTCGTAGACGACCTCGGGAACGACGCGGTAATGCAGGGGGTTGGGATAGAGGAATACCTGGCACCCGGAAACGAGCGGCAGCAGCACGCCGCACGTGAGCCCGAAGGAGTGGAACAGCGGCAGCGCCATCATGAATTTGTCGCGCGGCATGAAGTCCGCCACGGCCCGGATCTGGGCGACGTTGGCGAGCAGCGAGGCGTGCGTGTGCACGACGCCCTTGGGTTTGCCTTCCGAACCGGAAGTGAACAGCACCAGCGCCGGATCGTTCGGCGATTGGGGCAACGCGACGCGGCGCGGGAATGCGAGCCCCCAAAAGATGCGCAGTTTGTCGACCGGGCCGAGCGTGCCGCGGAAGTCTTCGAGATAGCGGACGTCGACGCTGCCGAGTTGGGCGATTACCGTGGTGAGGCGCGCCTTTTCGACAAAGGCGCGCGAGGTGATCACGCTACGGATGCCGGCGGCCGTGCAGGCGGCGCGCAGCCCGTCGGCGCCGGCGGTGTAGTTGAGCATGGCGGGAATGCGGCGTCCGGATGAGAGCGCCAAGATCAGCGCCGGCGTCGCCGCCGCGCTCGGAGTGAGAATCCCGACGACCTCGTCGGGCCGCGTAAAGCGGTCGATCACCTGGCGTAATCCCAAAGTCATTTTGAGCAAGGAGCCGTAGGTTTCCTGGCGCAGGCGGATGTCCTCCACCAGGCCATAGTCGCGGCCGAACGTCGCCATGCCGTCGAGGAAGCCGTGGTAGATCGTGCGTTCCGGGCGCGAGGCGACGAGCATGTCGAGCAGGATGCGGCGCATCGCTTCGCCTGCGCGATGATGGCGTTCCTTGGCCGATGGCTGCTCGGGCATCGGGATCGAGCGGCGCGGGTGAATGGTGATGGTGATTTTCGGAAACAGTTGCAGCGGATAGACGCCAGCCAATCGCCCGAAGTACGTGCGTGCCGCGCCGTCGATATGTACCGGCACAATGGCGGCTCCGGTTTTCGCCGCGATGAAGGCGGCGCCGTCGTAGACCTTCATTAGCGCTCCGGTGCGCGTGATGCGTCCTTCCGGGAAAATGACGACCGGTTGGCCGCTCTCGACCAGCTTGACGATCTGCTTGACCGCCAGCGGATTCGTCGGCTCGATGTCCAGATGCGGGATGAACGAAAGCAGGAAGCGGAAGAACGAGCGGTCGGTGATCTGTTTGTGCACCACGTAGACCGCGTCGACCGGCATGGTCAGTCCGAGCAGCAGGCCGTCGATGAAGGATTCGTGGTTGGCCACGATCAGCGTGCGGGGGTTGTGAAACACCGACGTGTCGCCGCGCAGTTCGACCCGGAACAGCAGTTTGAGCAAGAGGCGCAGAAGGATCCTGAACATGATTTCCCCGTAATGATGTTGTGAGTATCGTTTGCTCATGCGTTGACCGGACGGACGCGCCATGACAGCCGGGCCACGATGACTGCGGCGGCGACCGTCGCCAGCAGGTGCTTGATCGTGTGCCCCGTCAGCAGGCCCGTCGCGGCGGCGATCTGGTGATCGTACAGCTCGGCGGCCTTGGCGATGGCATAGAGTAGCAGAGCCGCGCCGAACGACAAACGATCCGCCGCGGGCGTCCGGTACAGCCACTGCCACAAGGGAATGAGCAGCATCGGCAACGCCTGGAGCAACAGGTAGGGGCGCAGGTCTCCATTGCCCGCCAGTTCCGTAACGTGCCACCACACGACGCTGTAGATCGCCAGCAGCGCCAGCCAGGCAGCCAGCACGGCGCTGGATTGGCCCTTGGCATCGCCCCAGACGCCGGCGAGCAGACCGCCGCAGGCCAGGGCGATGGGCAGTCGGTCCCAGACCAGGCGTGCGTTGTCCGGCGCCAGATGATAGTAGCCGGAACCGAATGCGGTGAGGAACAGCCCGAGGAGGAACAGGCGATATCCGGCCCAGCCGCAGGTCAGCCCGGCGTCATGGCGGGAGCGCGGCAGCGCGCAGCCCCCCCACGCGGCGACCAGGGCGAACCCGATGTTGGTGGCGACGTCCGCGAAATGCGGGATGCCCAGGGCGACCCGCTGGTCGGAAAAGTTGTGGTAATCCGGCCATTGCGCGATCGGGCCGTACCAGAGCGCGGCCCCGATGAGCAGGCCGACCACGACGAGCGGAAGATGCTGGTGTGCGATTTTCATGTTTTCTCCTTTCCTGAGACAGCGTCGATGGGACGGTGTGCGCAGGATGTGGGGAGAAAATAAAAAAATAAACTAATTTACAAATAGAATAGGTGTTTATAATAAAAAGTATCGAAATATTACTCTTTATGTCATGGGCGAGATTGGTCAATTGGTCAGGACGCTGAAGAAGCGCCTGAAGATCCAGGGGGTTACCTATCGTGAACTGGCGGCCGCGATCGGCTTGTCGGAAGCGAGCGTCAAACGCATGTTTGCCGGCCAGCGCTTCACGCTGGAACGCCTGGTGGAAATCAGCAATTTCCTGGGGTTTACTCTGGCCGAACTGGCACAGGAAGCCGTCGTGACGGAAAACCTGGTGCACACGCTGAGCGAGGCGCAGGAGGCGGAACTGGTGTCGGATCGCAAGCTTCTGCTGGTCGCCATCTGCTCGCTCAATCACTGGTCGGTGCAGGACATCATTTCCACGTATCGCCTCACCGAAGCCGAATGCATCCAGCGCCTGGTACAACTCGATCGGCTGCGCCTGATCGCGCTGTTGCCGGGAAACCGCATCCGTCTCAACGTGGCGCGGGATTTTGACTGGCGGGTGAAGGGGCCGATCCGCGGGTTTTTCCGGGAACACGGCCTGCACGATTTCCTGGACAGCGATTTTGCGCTGGATGACGAAACGATGTCGTTCTCGCACGCCATGCTGACCGAAGCGGCGATTGCCAAGGTGCTGGCTGAACTGCGCCGGTTACGCCAGCGCTTTGCCGAGTTGCACGAGGAGAGCCTGGCCGCGCCGCTCTCCCGACGGCGCGGCGTCGGCCTGTTGCTGGCCATGCGCGAGTGGGAGATCGGGGTTTTCAGCGCATTGCGGCGCTGAGCCGATCAGGCGCTGTTGGCCTGAGCGAGTTCCTCGAGCATGCGGGCGATGCCGTCGAGGTGCAGGGCAGGCGCGACGCGGTCGGCGATGGCCTTCAGGTCCGGATGGCCGTTGTCCATGGCAATGCCGAGACCGACGCCCTGCAGCATCTGTATGTCGTTCAACCCGTCGCCGAAGGCGATGGCCTGCTCCGGTGTAAAGCCGGTCTGGGCCATGACCCACTGGCATCCCGTCCATTTGTTGACGCCCTGCAGTTGGACATCCACGGCCCAGCGGTGCCAGCGCACGATGGCGAACTCGGGGAAACGCTCGCCGATGGCCGGAATCAGCGTCGGATCGAGCGCTTCGTCGTAGAACAGCCAGCCCTGGTAGGTATCGCGCTGCAGATAGAAGGCGTCCTCGGACTGGTAAGGCATGGCCACGGTGTCGAGCGGAGCCGTCGTTATCGGCACCTGCGCGCTGAGATATCCCGAGGTGCCGTCATTCACGCCGAAATAGTGGCCTTGCGCCGCCATCCAGTCGAACAGCGCGACGAGCCGTTGCCGCGGCAGCGGAATGCTTAACACCTCTTCTTCGCCATGCAGGATGCGCGCGCCGTTCTGGGTGATCGCGTAGGTCGGCCGGACCTGGTCGATGAACGGCTTGGCGTGCCCGTGGGCGCGCCCGGTGGCGACCACCACCGTATGTCCTTCCTGCTTGAGCTCGTCGATGGCCGAGAGTGCCGAGGGCGGAATGGTCAGCGTGCGGTGGTCGAGCAGCGTGTTGTCGATGTCGAAGAAATAGATGTTGGCCATGGCGGTCCTGCCGATCAGCGAAGCACCTGTCCGTGTTCGCGCGAGGCGTGGAAGCCGACCTTGGTCCATTTTTCGCGCGTGACGTCCAGGTTGTAGCGCGTGCTCGCGAGATACACCAGGTTGCCGTCCACGTCCTTGGCCATGCGGTGCTGCTGTTCGCGCTCGAAGTTCTTGCGCGTCAGTTCGTCCGGGAAGGTCAGCCAGCGCGCGGTATGGATGTCCGCCGGCTCGAAGATGGCGTCGACCTTGTACTCGGTCTGCAGGCGCTGGGCAACGACCTCGAACTGCAGGACGCCGACGGCGCCGAGCAGCAACGCGCCGGTGGCCAGGTTCTCGAAGACCTGGATGGCGCCTTCCTCCCCGAGTTCCTGCAAGCCTTTCTGCAGTTGCTTGCTCTTCAGCGGGTCGCGCAGGCGTGCCGCGCGGAAGAGTTCGGGCGAGAAGTAGGGGATGCCCTTGAAGCCGAGCGTTTCGCCCTCGGTCAGCGTGTCGCCGATGTGCAGTTGGCCGTGGTTGTGGATGCCGATGATGTCGCCGGCGACGGCGTCTTCCATCAGCACGCGTTCGTTGGCCATGAAGGTCAGCGCGTTGGCCAGCTTCATCTCGCGGTCCATGCGTACGTGCTTGACCTTCATGCCCGAGGCGTATCGTCCCGAGCAGACGCGGAAGAAGGCGATGCGGTCGCGGTGCTTGGGGTCCATGTTGGCCTGGATTTTGAACACAAAGCCGGAGAAAGCCGATTCGGCCGGTTCGACCACGCGTGTGCCTGCATCGCGCGGTTGCGGCGGCGGAGCCCAGTCGAGGAGCGCCTGTAGGATTTCCTGCACGCCGAAGTTGTTGATCCCGGAGCCGAAGAATACAGGGGTCTGTTGGCCGGCCAGGAAATCGACGAGGTCGAACGGGCTGCTGGCGCTACGGATCAGATCCACGTCCTCGCGCAGCTTGCCCACCTCCAGCGGAAACTGCTGGTCCAGGAACGCATTGTCGATGCCGTCGATCTTCTCGGCCTCGGTCCGCTTTTCCTCTCCCGGAGAGAAACGCAGCAGGCTGTCGTCGCCGAGGTGATAGACGCCGCGGAATGTCTTGCCCATACCGATCGGCCAGGTGATCGGCGCGCATTCGATGTTCAGTACGTCCTCGATTTCCTCGAGCAGTTCGAAGGGCTCGCGCACCTCGCGGTCGAATTTGTTGACGAAGGTGATGATCGGCGTGTTGCGCATGCGGCACACGTCGAGCAGCTTGATCGTCTGCGCCTCGACGCCCTTGGCCGCGTCGATGACCATCACCGCGGCGTCGACGGCGGTCAGGACGCGATACGTGTCTTCCGAAAAATCCTGGTGGCCGGGCGTGTCGAGCAGGTTAATGGTGTGGTCCATGTACTCGAACTGCATCACCGAGCTGGTGACCGAAATGCCGCGCTGCTTCTCGACTTCCATCCAGTCGGAGGTCGCATGCCGCGCGCTCTTGCGGCTCTTGACCGTCCCGGCCAGCTGAATGGCCCCGCCGAAGAGCAGCAGCTTTTCTGTCAGCGTCGTCTTGCCGGCGTCCGGGTGGGAAATGATGGCGAACGTGCGGCGCTTGGCGACATCGCGCAGGATTTCGGGGGGGAAGGGGGACGAACTCATCGGTGAGGATTCCACTGCAAAAAACAGAAAGCCGCCAGATGGGAGAAGAACCCCGTGGGCGGCGTCAATCCGCAACTATAGCAAGACTTGGCTTTGGCCGGAATCCGGATATGGAGTTTCTCTGCGGGGTGTGGCAGCCCGGACTCTCTGGAAGGCCTGCCACGGCCCTTTCGGGGCAATTCCGGTGATTCCTGCGTTCAATGCTGCTACAGTATCCACGGCGGCTTTCGCGAAAGAATTTCACAATGCAGCCGAAAAAAGCCGAGCTTCCAGTTCCGGAAAACCGCATGGGCAAGCCTGTTCTTCTGTTGAATTCTCTCAAGACCCGACTGGTTCTCGGCTCGCTGGCCATCTTCCTGGCCAGCTTGTGGTCGCTGTCGTTCTATGTCAGCCACACCTTGCGCATCGATATGGAACGGCTGCTCGGCGAGCAGCAGTTTTCCACGGTATCCCTCGTGGCGGACCGGGTCGATCATGAATTCGAGGACCGGATAGCCTGGCTTGAAGAAGCCGCGCGGCAAACCGAGAGAGTGATGCCGGAGGGGCCGGGCGCCGTCCAGGCACATCTCGAGGGCTGGAGGAACCTGTTCGCCAAATTCAATGGCGGAACTTTCGTCACGGGAATGGACGGCACGGCGATTGCCGCAATACCGCTCTCCTCTAACCGGGTCGGCGTCAACTACATGGATCGTGACTATCTGATCAGGGCGCTCAAGGGCGGGCAGGTGGCGATCGGTTCGCCAGTGATGGGGCGGACGTCGAAGACTCCCGTGATCGTCGTGGCTGTTCCCTTGCGCGGGGAACAGCGGGAGATCATCGGTGCCGTGACCGGCGTGATCAATATGGCCGAACCGAATTTCCTCGATCATGCCACCGAGAACCAGTACGGAAGAACTGGCGGATTCCTGATGGTGGTGCCGCAGCAAAGGCTGATCGCCACCGCGACCGACAAGTCGCGCGTCATGGAGGTGATGCCGGCCGGAAAGAATCCGCTGCTTGACCGCTTTATTGACGGATACGAAGGTTACGGCGTCACCGTCAATACGCTCGGGGTGGAAATCCTGGCGGCCGCCAAGCGGATTCCTACCTCCGGATGGTACGTGTCGGGCTATTTGCCGACCGAGGAAGCGTTTGCGCCGATCCGCGAGATGGAGCGGCGCTGGCTGCTGGCGACGATCGTCCTGACGCTGCTGGCAGCGGCGCTTTCCTGGATGCTGCTGAAGCGTCAGCTCTCGCCTCTCATGGCCGCGGCGGAATCGTTGGCGGAGATGTCGGATACGTCGCAGCCCGCGCGTCCCCTGGTCGTTATCCGGGATGACGAAATCGGCCAGCTGATCGGGGGCTTTAACCGCCTGCTCGACGCCCTGGGCCAGCGGGAATCGTTGCTCAAGCAGATCCTCGATACGTCCAGCGTGGCGATTTTTCTGGTCGACCGGGATGGGCAGATCACCCAGGCGAACGAGCGCATGGCCGAGATGTTCGGGATTTCGACCGAGGCGCTCGTCGGCAGTGACTACGCGTCCCTGGTGCCTGTGGCCGACCGCGAGACGGCGCAACAAAGGTTGCTGCGCAGCATGGACAACGCGAAGTCTTCGATCGGAGTGGACCGGCTTTTCTGCCGCGGCGACCAGTCCGAGTTTTGGGGGCACCTGACCGCCCGACGCTTCGTCGACGCCAGTGGCGAGGATCGCGGGTTGGTCGGCGTGATTGCGGATATTTCGGAGCGCAAGCAAGCCGAGGAAAAGAACCAGCTTGCGGCCAGTGTCTTTTCGCATGCCCGGGAAGGGATCACCATCACCGCCGCGGACGGGACGATCATCGACGTGAATGACGCCTTCACCCGCATCACCGGCTATACGCGCGAGGAAGCACTGGGCAAGAATCCGCGGATCATCAAGTCGAATCACCACGAGCCCGAGTTCTATGCCGCGATGTGGCGCGACCTGATCGAGAAGGGCTATTGGAACGGCGAGATCTGGAACCGGCGCAAGAGTGGCGAGTTGTATCCCGAGTTGCTCACCATCAGCGCCGTGCGTGATGAGCAGGGCCGGACGTTGCACTACGTGGCGCTGTTTACCGACATCACCCCGATGAAGGAGCATGAAGAGCAGCTCAGGCACATGGCGCATTTCGATCTGCTGACCACGCTGCCCAATCGCGTGCTCCTGGGGGACCGGCTGCACCAGGCGATGTCGCAGACGTTGCGGCGCAAGCAGTTGCTGACGGTGGGCTATCTTGACCTCGACGGTTTCAAGGCCATCAATGACTTGTACGGACACAGGACAGGCGACCAGTTGCTGGTCGCGCTGGCGAACCGCATGCGTCAGGCGCTGCGCGAGGGCGACACGCTCGCCCGACTTGGGGGAGACGAGTTCGTCGTCGTGCTGAGCGATCTCGATGACGTCTCCGCCAGCCTCCCCATGCTGAACCGCCTGCTCAATGCGGCGGCGCAGCCGGTGCGTGTGGGGGGGGACGTGCTGCAGGTTTCCGCCAGCCTGGGCGTCACGTTCTACCCGCAGAGCGAAGACGTGGATGCCGATCAGTTATTGCGTCAGGCGGACCAGGCCATGTATCAGGCCAAGCTGGCCGGCAAGAACCGCTACCAGATCTTCGATGCCGATCAGGATCGCAGTCTGCGCGGCCGTCACGAAAGCCTTGAGCGCATCCGTCGGGCGCTGGTCGATAACGAGTTCGTCCTGTACTACCAGCCCAAGGTCAATATGCGTACCGGGAAGATGATCGGGGCGGAAGCCTTGATCCGCTGGCAGCATCCGGACAAGGGAGTGCTGCCACCGGCGGTATTTCTTCCCGTCATCGAGAACCATCCGTTGTCCATCGAGGTGGGAGAATGGGTGGTCGGTCGGGCCCTCGAACAGATCCAGGCATGGCACGATGCAGGAATCGAAGTTCCGGTCAGTGTCAATGTTTGCCCCCGCCAGCTGCAGCAGGTTGCTTTCGCCTCGCGCCTGCAGCAGATTCTTGCGCAGCATCCGGCTGTCAGGCCCGGAGACCTGACCCTCGAAGTGCTGGAAACCAGCGCGCTGGAAGACCTCGCCGGGGTGTCCTCGATCATCGAGGACTGCCAGCGACTCGGCGTGCGTTTTTCGCTCGATGATTTCGGTACCGGATATTCTTCGCTGACGTATCTGAAGCGGCTGTCCGTCGACCAGCTCAAGATCGACCAGAGTTTCGTGCGCGACATGCTCGAAGATCCGGATGACCTGACCATTCTCGAAGGCGTGATCAGTCTCTCCGGCGCCTTCCGGCGCGAGGTCATCGCCGAGGGGGTCGAGACCGTGGCGCACGGTGAGATGCTGTTGTTGCTGGGTTGCGAGCTGGCGCAAGGCTATGGCATCGCGCGCCCGATGCCGGCAGCCGAGTTGCCCGGTTGGGCTGCCGCCTGGCGTCCGGATCCCCGGTGGGAGAGCCTGCGTCCTGTGGGACGGGACGACCTGCCGCTGCTGTTTGCCGGCACCGAGCATAGTGCCTGGGTTCTGGAGATGGAAAAATTCCTGCTCGGGGGGCGCGATGTGCCGCCCCAAGGCAACCTTCATCGCTGCCGCTTCGGCGTATGGCTCGAGGGCGAGGGAGCCGCGCGCCATGCCCGTCACCCCGCCTTCCCCGAAGTCAGGCGCTTGCACTCGGCGGTGCATGGCCTGGCGGATCTCCTTAGCGAGCAAAAGCGCGAGGGCATCGTGGAAGAGATGGCGCACGGTGCGAGAAAACTGCGCGGGTTGAGCGATGCCTTGCTTGCGGAGCTTAGAAAGTTGGTTTTGAATCCCTTGCCCTAATGGAACTCTGCTGTTTCCCGGCAAGTTGCCTTGAATGAATTGGAACAGGCCCTTATGAACGTGATTCAGGATCCGAGCATTGACAAAGTGGGTGAGGCGCTCAAGGCGCAGCGTTTCAAGATGCTCGAGGATATCGCCCGCGAACTTTCATCGGACAGCGTAGTGTTCCCGACCTGCTTCGACGTCGCGCTCCGTTTGCGCAAGGAACTGCAAAATCCCGATCTGTCCATCCCGCGCATGGCCAAAGTCGTGGCGCTCGAACCTCTGGTGGCCACGCGGCTCATGCAGTTGGCCGGCTCCGTGCTGCACAGCCCGGACGGCACCCCCGCCCGGGATCTGCAGGTAGCCATCAATAGACTTGGCGTTGAGTTGGTGCGCACCACGGCGCTGGCTATCGCCATGAGTCAGTTGCTGCGATCCAAGGAAACCGCCTTGTTCGGCGATTTCGCCAAGGCATTGTGGGGGCATTCAATCGGAGTCGCCGCAGCGGCCCGGTTGCTGGCTCAGACCTTTACCCGGATCAATCCGGATCAGGCCTTGCTGGCCGGTCTGGTGCACGATCTTGGTGCCTTCTACATGTTGTACCGGGCCGCGCAGTACGAAGAACTGAGGATGCGTCCGGAAACTGTCAAGTATCTGATGTTGCAGTGGCACGAAAGCATCGGCGTTTCCTTGCTCAGCGCGCTCGGTTTGCCTGAGCAGATAGTCAATGCGGTGGTCGATCATGATCAGCCGCGTCCTCTGCCCGATACCTTGCGGACGCTGGAGGATCTGGTATACGTCGGCAACATTCTTGCCAGCTCCCATCTCGAATGGATGCATCAGGACGCTGACCCGCGTGCAGCGCAGTTTGGCGCGGTCAGCCAGCGCTACGCGGAGTTGCTGCCGAAAATCGAGACGGACGCCCGGGAAATGCAGGCGATATTCTCCTGAGTCAGGCGCTCGTCCGACGTGTCAATACTCGACCGTTACCGGGTCGAGACTGCGCCAGAGGTACCAGGTGGCGACAGAGCGCCATGGGCGCCAACGCTCGCCCATCTGCGCGAGCCGGTTGCGTGCCGGCCGTTCTCCGGCAAAGAAATGCCTGGCCACCGCCTTCTGCAGACCGATGTCGTCGAGCGGAAACACGTCCGGCCGCAACTGATTGAAGATCAGGAACATCTCCGCCGTCCATACGCCGATCCCCCGGACGGCAGTCAGTTCGCTGATGATCTCGGCGTCGCTCATCGCCGGCCAGCGGTGCGTATGAATCTCACCGTTGTGGAAATGCATGGCCAGGTCGGCGAGGTATTCGACCTTGCGCGCCGAGAGTCCGCATTGGCGCAGCGTTTCGGTGGAGCACGCGAGGATGGCGGCAGGAGAAGTCTCCGGGACGGCATCACGCAGGCGCGACCAGATCGTGTCGGCCGCCTTGACCGAGATCTGCTGGCCGACGATGGAACGTACCAGCGTGACGAATGGATCGCCGCGCGAGACGAGCGATGCACCTGCATAGGTCGCAATCAGTCCGGCCATGACAGGATCTGTCTGTGCCAGTTCGTCCGAGGCTTGCTGCCAGTAGGCTGGGATCATGAGCGGGCTGGGATCATGAGCGGATTGTAAGCGCAATAAACCTGCCTTGGTCGGCGTGTTCCTGCGGGTTTGGTGCGGAAATGCGGGCCAAGGAGGCGGGCCGTGGGGCGAACCATCCCAAGACGGCGTTTGTCTGATGTACAGTATCCTCGCATCGCAGTCTGGCCAAATTCTGTCGCTTCAATTCACCGATCCGCTCCAATGATTCAACGAATCGCCGATCAGCCGTGGATTTTCATCACCTTCGTCGTGGTCATGATCCTCCTTTGGGTCGGAGCTTCGATGCGGGTCCGGCGTGACCGCTTGCGAAGACACCGGGCAAAAGTGGATCGAAGGAACAAGGCGCGGGCAGAAAGGGATCGGCGGTGGAACCCGCGCCCGTGATCGCGGGTATTTTCGCCCTTGTCCTTGCCGCCTCTGTTTAGGGCGCCGGTGGCGAGCTAGCGTCAAAAATGAAAGATACGGCTTCGACATCCTCGGTGGACGCTGCCGGCCCCGACTTTGGCCGAGACGGGAGGAGCGGAGCACTACCCTCCGCTTCTTCCTATCAGGTTGCCGAAATGGAGGCTTTTTTGCGCCTTTGATCCATTAATCGTCAGCCTTTCGAGGCCCTGGGGATTTGGCTGATTCTCGGGGGTGACAGCAGTCCGCCACGTATTGATCCCTCGGCTGTTCTGATCAGTACCACCACCCACGCCACCAACAGAATCACAAACAGTGCTAGTGCGGTCCACTGGAATATTGGAAGTTTGGTATGTAGAGCAAGTTGGCTTGTACCGGTGACGCAGGTTCCAATCGGAAATGTGAAAGACCACCAGGTTAGGGCAAACCCCATCTGTTTGTGGCGCGCGCGGATGGTGAGCAGCAAAGCGATCGGGAACCACAGCCAGATGAAGCCCCACATCGGCACCCCGTACGCAATGGCGAATACCTTGAATCCGGTGGCGAAGGGTTCAGAGGTGGCTGCAGCGGCAACCATACCGAGGCCACCGGCCGCCGTGATGGATTGCCCGACCGGTCCCAGTACAATCCAAAGCGTCGGCACCCGTGTCGACCCGGACGAGCCGAAGTGCGCCAAACGACTCCAGATCATGGAGATGACGATCAGCGACACCACCAGGCTCATGCCGAACATCGAGTAGCAGATGAGCAACAGGCTTTCGCGTAACACCCCTGTCTCCACGTAAGGAACCAGCAGCGCACCGCCGGCGGCGGACACCATCGGTGGAACGACAGGCATCAGCCAACCCCCGAACGCCCCATCGCTGTTTACCTCCAACTGGGTGAACAGTCGGTAGGGAACCACCACCGCCGTAATGAGTCCCAAGACCGTCCCGGCAAACCAGAGCACTGAATCAATCAGGAGGGCGGTCGGTTGGCCGACGTAATGAGAGCCGACAAGAAGGGTTGCGCTTCCGACTGTCATTAGCGCCATCGGTGGAGCTCCAAAAAACTGGATCGCAATCGGGTCGTCCGCAAGAGTCTTAAACGTCCCGGGGCGCCGAATCCAGTGTATCGGGATTACCACCAGCATCACCACCAAGAGAACAGCCGCCAGCATCCATGCCACCGATGCGATGGCGAATAATCCTGGGAATCTAATCGGCAGGATGGACCCGGCAATAGCTATGATTCCCGTGCCCATCACCGAAGCGAACCAGTTTGGCCCGAGCATGATGTTCCCCTCGATCGGAGAGGATAAGGCTGCAGCCCAACGGCCAAACCAATAGGAAAATCGCGTTTCAGTATGTTCGGGGACTTCCATGCTCCCCGCTGCTTTTTCGGGCTGGGTCATGATGAGCATTCCTTGGCAGGGTAAAGGATTTTGGGGCTCCGAGGATTCACCTTCTATAGATTGAAAACGCCGGCGAACCAAGAACTAGGAGGTTGCTACCAGATGCGTGTATTGCAGTTCGTCTATCCGGGCGTATTTCACCGCGATCCCTTCGCAAAATCGACCACACAACTATATCTTTATAGTGCTGCTATGCGGCCCGTGCATTCCGATGCGAAAAATCCGTGCGAAACAGAGGCGAAAAGAAAAAGGGCTACAGGATAATCTCCTGTAGCCCTTTGATTTGTTGGCGGAGTGGACGGGACTCGAACCCGCGACCCCCGGCGTGACAGGCCGGTATTCTAACCAACTGAACTACCACTCCAGTACTGCATAATCTTGGCGTCCCCACGGGGATTCGAACCCCGGTACCAACCGTGAAAGGGTTGTGTCCTAGGCCTCTAGACGATGGGGACCCGGACTAAAACTATTCTTTCGGCTTGTGGTGGAGGTACGCGGGATCGAACCGCGGACCTCTTGCATGCCATGCAAGCGCTCTCCCAGCTGAGCTATACCCCCGCTCGAAAGAAGGGCGCATTATAGGGAGGCGTCGTGTGCTTGTAAAGCGGTTTTTGAATTTTTTGATCCTTGTTGCGACGCGTGCCCGGAAACGGCTGCCCGGCCTTTGGGTTAGAATGGGTTTCGCCTTGTTCGGACGAGTCCCTGATGAAAACCAGTTTTCTTGATTTTGAACAACAGATTGCCGATCTCGAGAGCAAGATCGAGTCGCTCCGTGCGTCGCAGCAGGATTCTCCGATCGACATATCCGACGAAGTCGCGCTGCTGGAGAAAAAAGGGCAGCAGCTGACCAAGGAAATCTACGCCAAACTCACCCCGTGGCAGACTGCGCAGGTCGCCCGGCACCCGCAGCGGCCCTATACGCTCGATTACATCCGTCTCATTTTTACCGATTTCCAGGAACTGCACGGCGACCGCAGCTTTGCCGACGACCACGCCATCGTCGGCGGTCTGGCGCGCTTCAACGGACAGCCGGTGATGGTCATCGGTCATCAGAAAGGCAGCGATACCAAGGAGAAGCTTTATCGCAATTTCGGCATGCCGCGCCCGGAGGGGTACCGCAAGGCACTGCGCCTGATGCGGCTGGCCGAGAAATTCGGCATTCCGTTGATGACCTTCATCGATACGCCGGGCGCCTATCCGGGGATCGATGCGGAAGAGCGCGGTCAGTCCGAGGCGATCGGGCGCAATCTCTACGAAATGGCCGGGTTGAGAATTCCGGTCATCGTCACGGTGATCGGCGAAGGCGGGTCCGGGGGTGCGCTGGCGATCGGCATCGGCGACGTGGTTCAGATGCTGCAATATTCGACCTATTCGGTCATCTCGCCGGAAGGCTGTGCCTCCATTCTGTGGAAAAGTGCCGATAAGGCGAGTGATGCTGCGGAGATCATGGGCATCACGGCGGCACGCCTCAAATCGCTCGGCCTGGTCGACAAGGTGGTCAGCGAACCGCTCGGCGGCGCTCATCGGGATCCCGAGCGCATGGCGCAGAATCTGGCGAAAGCGCTGCAGGAGGGGCTCAAGCATCTGAGCGCCCTGTCCATTGACAAGTTGCTCGAAGCGCGCTTTGAACGCCTGATGGCCTATGGCCGCACCAAAGAACAGCCGCTGGCGTGAGTGCCTCGTGGCGGATGCCGGGAATCCGGTCGAATCCGCTCTCTCTGCCTTTCTTGAGACTCGTCTGAAACCGGGTGACCGGCTTTGCGTCGGTTTCTCCGGAGGGATGGATTCCGTGGTCCTGCTGCATGCTCTTCGTCGCATGGTGGAGAAGCTGGACAGCCCGATCAGCCTTTCGGCTGTTCATGTGCATCACGGTCTCAGTACCAGCGCGGACGACTGGGCCGATTTTTGCGCTGATTTCTGTCGACGTTGTGGCGTGCCGCTCGAGGTCGTCAGGGTGGAGGTGCCGCGCGATAGCGGCGAGGGACTGGAAGGCGCGGCGCGACGCCTGCGTCATGGAGTTTTTGCCAAGTGCCGGGCGGACTGGCTGGCGCTGGCCCATCACCGCGACGACCAGGCCGAAACGGTGCTGCTCAATCTGCTGCGCGGCGCCGGGGTGGCCGGCGCGGCCGGGATGCTCAGCGAACGTCCGCAGCTGTGCGGGCCGGCCCTGGTGCGTCCGTTGCTGGATATTCCCCGCAATGTCATTGAAGTCTATGCCGCCGAACACGGGTTGCGCTGGATCGACGACGAGAGCAATGCCGATCGCCGTTTCCGACGCAATTTCCTCAGGCACGAGATCTTGCCCCGGTTGGAGGCGACGTTTCCCGGCGCGGGAAAGTCGCTGGCGCGTGCCGCCGGGCATTTCGCCGAAGCGGCCAGTCTGCTCGACGATCTGGCGGCGATTGACCGGAAAGCCGCGAGCGCGGCCTCCGGACGGATTGCTTTGGCAGCCTTGAAGGCTTTGCCTCCACGCCGTGCGCGCAATCTACTGCGCCATGTGTGGACAGCCGAGGGCTTTCAGGCTCCGGATACGCGCTGGATCGACGAGGCGCTCAAGCAACTGGCGACGGCCGGCCCCCTTTCCGAAATCCGCGTGGCAAGAGCCGATGGCGAGTTGCACGCGTATCGCGGGGAGCTTTACCTTGTCCGGTTGCGCGCTGATCCGCCTGCCGTCCCCGTGCCATGGTCAGGGCAGGATGTCCTGCCGTGGGCCGGGGGGCGCGTGCGATTCATTCCGGTGACCGGTCGGGGGATACGCCGCAGCGACATGGAAGTTGGGCATGTCGATCTCTGGCCCCGGCAGGGCGGTGAACGCCTGCAGCCCGATGCGCGGCGGCCGCGGCGCAGCCTGCGCAATCTGTTGCAGGAAGCCGCGGTGCCACCGTGGGAGCGCCAACGTCTGCCGATGCTCTGGATCAATGCGCGATTGGCCTGGGTGGGCGGGGTCGGTTGCGATGCAGCGTTTGTTTGCCCGCCGGGAGAGAAAGGGCTTCTTCCTCAATGGGATAGCGTGATCGACGACTACAGCTGATCCCGGGGCCAGTTCCAACCGAGTTGTTCGATAACGCTGATAAAGTCCTCGGCCAAGGGCGCGCGCAGCGTCAGGGGTTCGCCGCTCAGTGGATGGGTCAGGCGAATTTCCGTGCAGGCCAGCAATAGCCGGTGGCAGCCGAACAACTCCTGGAAAAGCCGGTTGTGACGACCCTTGCCGTAGGTGGCGTCGCCAATGATGGGGTGGGCGATGTGCTTGAGATGGCGGCGTATCTGATGTCGGCGGCCGGTTTGCGGCGCGAGTTCGAGGAGGGAGTAGCGGCTGGTCGGATAGCGGTCGACGGCATGCGGCAGTTCGGCGATGGCCAGACAGCGATAGCGGGTGATGGCATCCTGCGCTGCGTCAGTCGCGTTGGCGGGTCGGAACTCGTATTCATCGAACTGGCGGCTCAATGGATGGTCGATGACGCCCGTTTCGTCGGTGTGCCCGCGCACGATGGCGACATAGGTTTTCTCGACTCGCTGGCTCTCGAATTGCGCGGCGACGCTTCGGCAGACGTCCCGGTCGAGCGCGAACAGCAGCACGCCGGAGGTGCCGCGATCGAGGCGATGTACGGGATGTACGTGCTGTCCGATCTGATCGCGCAGGATCTGCACGGCGAAACGTGTCTCGTGGCGGTCGAGGAAGGTGCGGTGGACCAGCAGTCCCGACGGTTTGTGTACGGCGATCAGGTGTTCGTCGCGATAGACGATAGGGAAGCGTTCCTGCACTAGCGCGAACCTTTTCCCGCAAAGACCCCGTCGACGTAGTACCAGCGCCTGTCTTCGTGGATAAAGCGGCTGATTTCGTGCAGCCGGAACGCACGGCCGGCGATCTTGTAGCGCGCAACGAATTCGACGCTGGCGCTGTCCGGCCCGGTGTGTTGGTTGTGCCGTATCTCCAGACCCAGCCAGCGTGTCGCCTCCTCCTGGGCCAGATCGAGAGATTGTGGCCGCGTACTGGCGTGCCAGGTATCCAGCAGGTAATGCTCCAGTTGCAGCACGTAGGCCGAGTAACGCGAGCGCATCAGCGCTTCGGCAGTGGGTGCGCTCTCTCCATCATGGTAGAGGCCGCAGCACTCGCCGTAGGTTCTTCCGCTGCCGCAGGGGCAGGCCGGTTCACGGGTTTTGCTCGACGCCACGGCGGTGCAGGGAGTCAATCCTCGCGCCAATTCGACGAGAAGCGGGTGCGGACGTTCTTCATGTGCCGATGCATGGCGGCGCGTGCGGCCTTGGCATCGCCCTGCTTGATGGCTTCCAGGATCTCGCGATGTTCGATGATGGCGCGCTGCCAGACCTGTTCTGAATGAAAGTGTTCTTCCAGGCAGCGGTAGACAGGTTGCACACGGGGTGTCCACAGCGCCTGGATGGCCAGCAGCAGGGCGCTGTTGCCGGAGGCTTCGGCGAGCGCGAAATGGAATTCGCGGTCATAGTCGATCCGCTTGACGTCGCCGGCGGAGCAGCAAACCATGTTACCCAGCGCTTCGGAAAGAGCGGTCAGGTGTTCGGGGGAGGCGTTCCTGGCGGCAAGGGCGGCAATATCCGGTTCGATCAGGTCACGGGCGAACAGGACTTCGAAGGGGCCGGGTGTGGGGACCTCGTTGTTGGTGTTGGCCGGCAGTGCTGCCGCGACCTGAATTTCCGGGCGGTTCAGAACGAATACGCCTGACCCGCCCCTTATTTCCACCCGTCCCTCGACCTCGAGGGCGATAAGCGCTTCGCGTACGGTGGGCCTGCTTACCGTAAGGCGTTCGGCCAGGACGCGCTCGGCAGGCAGCCGTTCGCCCGGCTTGTATTCGCCGGACTCAATCAGGCGGATGATCTGGTCGGCGATCTGGCGATATAGACGACGGTTGTCGATGGACTCAATGGGCATGGCGTTCCGGGTGAAAGGAAAAGTGCGGTTCAGGTTTCCTGCCAATTCGAAACGTAGCGTTTCCTGGCGTTGTGGATGTGACGGTGCATGGCGGCGCGTGCGGATTTTGCATCGCGGGCCTTGACGGCTTCCAGTATCTCGCGGTGTTCAAGGATTGCCTGCTGCCAGATGGCTTCGTTGTGGAAGTGATTCTGCAGTTGGACATAGAGAGGCGCGAGACGCATTGCCCATAGGGTTTCCATTACCTGGACCAGTGCGGCGTTGCCGGTGGCAGCCGCGAGTGAGGAGTGGAACCGATGGTCGAATTCCATGTGCCTGGCGTCGGTTGAGGAGCAGCACACCATGTCGCCAAGAATGCGGGACAAGGTGGCGATGATGTCGTCCGATGCATGCCGGGCGGCCAACGCGGCGACTTCCGGTTCGACGGCGTCGCGTGCGTCGAGCAGCTCAATGGGGCCGACAGCCGGCGAATCACCGGTCGGTTCGTCCAGGGAAGTTGGGATGGTAGGACTATGCTCCTTCTTCTCGCCCCCGGGGGCTCTCTCAAGAACAAAGACTCCCGTGCCTCCGCGAATATCCACCCATCCTTCGACTTCAAGTGCGATCAGCGCTTCCCGGACGCTGGGGCGGCTGACCTTGAGTTGTCCGGCCAGGACGCGCTCGGCCGGAAGACGCATGCCCGGTTTGTATTCGCCGGACTCGATCAGACCGGAAATCTGATCAGCGATCTGGCGATAGAGCCGACGGGTTTCGATGGTTTCTATGGGCATTTGAGTAGTGAGGTCGCGCGCGCTGCTGTTCAAAGCGTAATTGTCTCAAAAGAAACGCCCAAGTTTCAAAGGTGTACCGCAACATTTTTCAGCCGGCCAAACAGACTCCGAAAGAACAATCAGTGCCCCGCCATTCCCGAATGCGCCGGCTTGCTCTCGGGCATGCCGGTGTGCGGTTTCCTGACCGGGGCCTGTAAGTTGACGGTACTGCCGTCGTCGAACGTGAGAGAGATCGGTACGCTGTCGCCCTCCTTGAGCGGCTCCTTGAGGTCGATCAGCATGACGTGATAACCGCCGGGTTTCAGTTCCGCCTGGCCGCCGGCCTTGACGGCGATGCTGGCTACTGCGCGCATCTTCATCACACCGTTCTCGTTGATGTGGGTGTGCAACTCCACGGTGCCGGCCGCCGGGCTTTCCGCCTTGATCAGCTGACGATCCGCCTTTCCGGTGTTGCGGATGAGCATGAATCCTCCGGTCGTCTTGATTCCGGGCGGAACAAGCCGGACATACGGGTCGTGAACCGCAATGGCGGGATCGGCGGCGTGGACGCTGGAAACAATGGATGCGGTGGCGATCAATACAGCGGCGATTACACGTTTTGTCATGGATTTCTCGTTGTGGTTTGGCTTCCAGAAAGCGACAGGGTCAGGGTTTCTTCGGGCTGCCGAGTTGCCGGCGAATTGCTGCGGCCAGTTCCTCGGGAGATGATCCGTGCGGCACGATCGCGGCAAGCTTGCCGTCCGGGCCGACGAGGTAAGTGAAGGACGAATGGTCCACCGTGTAGGGGCGGCCGTCGATGGATTTCTGCTTCATGTAACTCACGCCATAGCGGCGCGCGATTTCCGCCAGTTGCTCCGGCGTACTTGTTGCTCCGACGATGTTCGGGTGAAAGAAGGGGGCGTAGACCTTGAGTACGTCCATGGTGTCGCGCTCCGGGTCCACGGACACGAAAATCCCCTTGACCCGATCCAGTTCATCTGCAGAGAGCATGGTGAATGCCTGCCCCATGGCCGCCAATGCGGTCGGGCATACGTCGGGGCAGAAAGTGTAGCCGAAATAGACGAGCACAATCTTGCCCCGGTAGTCCTCCAGGGACAGTCTGCCGTCAGGTGTGTCCACGATGAAATTTCCGGCTGGCAATTGTCCTCCCGACTGCAGAAGGAGGGGGCCGTGGCCGGCGGCATCCTTGCCGGGAGTGCCCGGCTCCCAGAAGAAGGCCAGCCAGGCGAGCAGGCCGGCCAGGAACGCCGCAAGAGCGATCCAGTAGGGCTGATGTTTCATCGGGGGTGTCCTGTGCTTTCGTATCGTGCTCTCAACGTCCGGCGACTTCGAAATGAAATGGCGCAGCGAATCGTTCGTTACTCGTGGTTATTACTACGGTCGCCTTCCATGTCATGGTACCGGTGACGCATATCGGCAGGGTCACCTGTCCGGAGAATTTTCCGCCATCTCCGGACAGGACTGGTCGATTGTATCCCATGCTCATGTCAACGCCATCGAAGTCGATTTCGACTTTCTCTGCTTTCATGCCCGTAATTTCCACTTGGAGCGAGAGTCTTTGCAGCGCGCGGACGGGCCGCGGGGCGATCGACAATTTCAACTGCCCACCGCGCGGTAGCGGGATGGTGCAGTCTTCAACCGAGGGGTCGCAGGACGGGCGAGGGAGCAGTATGGCATCCGTGGAATGCCATCGGGCCGCAAGCTTGTATCCAACCACTGCGGCACACGCCAGCGCCAGCACGATCACTGTCAGGATCGTCTGGCGGGGGCGCATCATCGGGAAGTATGGATATTGACGTCCGCGGGACGTTCGCCAGGGCTATTTCAACAGCTTGCCGTTGTTGCTGATGATGTTGATGTCAGCGAAAGTGGTTCCGGCATGGTTGCCGGGAGAGTAACTGATCACCAGATCACCCACGTCGTAGTTCTTGATCTGCTCGAGTGCGTCGCGAAGCTTCTTGCGCGTGGCGCCCGGGCCGGCGCGGCGCAATCCTTCGACCAGGACCTTGGCCCCTACGTACCCTTCGAGCAGTGCGTGGTTGTACAGGACACCTTCCGGCTTGAATTTCGCGAAGTTGTCCTTGAATTCCTTTGACAGGGGAACGGCGCGATTGTCCGGATGGGGAACAACCTGGGTGATGGCCACGCCCGCCGCTGTCGGGGCGCCGATAAGGTCGACCAATTGGGTGGCGTCCGTCGTCGAGATGGAAACGAACTGGGTGCGCAGTCCGGCATCCTTTGCCTTCTTGATGAATGCGGCGCTGGCGGCTGTGTTGGAAACCATGATCACCGCGTGCGGAGCGGCGGCGACAATTGTTTTGACCGCATTGGCGACTTCGGTCGTGTTCTTCTCATAGCTGCCCTTGGCCACGATCTTGCTGCCATATTTTTCAGCGAGCGCTTCCGCACTGGCCAGGCCATCCTGACCGAATGGGTCGTCCTGATAGAAGACCGCGTAATTCTTGTAACCCGTCGAGCTGTAGAGCTGGAAAATCTTGTTGATTTCCCCGGAATAACCGGCACGGGTGATGAACATCCACGGGTTGCCGCTCTTGGCCAGAGACGAGGCTCCGGTACGGACCATGACCAGCGGGATGCCGTTATCTTCGAGGATCTTTTCCTTCAGTACGGCTTCGATGTTCCCCGTTCCGACATAACCGAACAGTGCGATGGGTTGTGCCTCTTCGATGAGCGCCTTGGTCTGCTTGACGGTTTCCGGCACCTTGTAGCCATCATCCTTAGTGATCAGCTTGATTTTCTGGCCGTTGATTCCCCCCGATGCATTGACAACGTCAAAATAAAGCTGCGCGCCAGCCCGGACGTGGTTGCCGGTTGGTGCGAGCAACCCGGACAAAGGCGCCACCTGCCCGATGACGATGTCGGAGGCAACGGCGGGGGAAAAGCTCGTAAACGCGGCAATCAATAGACCGGCAATCTTGAGAGGCGACATCGGGGGTTCTCCCTTAAATTAGTGCAAACGTGCGACGGTTCAAAAAATAGTGATGCCCTAACGGCCTAGCGATCTTGACAGGAGCGGCAGCGCATTGATACTAGAAGTAATTGTTTGGTCTTTGTGTCAATTATGTCACTATTTTGTCTCGGGTTTGCCGGTTCGTTTAATGCGGAAAATGATGGTTTCCCGGATGAGCGGGTTTTCGCGGACGGTACGTCGGTTCCTCTGCGGTCTTTGCCGGAATGGTGCACTTGAACAATTTTCAGACTTGCCTTGACCTCGATGTTAGAACAATCAGCCGATCATTCGCTTGACTCCCGTCTCCTGCGCGACTTCCAGCAGAATTTTCCGATCTGTCCGGCGCCGTTCGCTGAACTGGCCGGCCGCCTGGGCGTTACCGAGAACGTGGTACTACGCATGCTTGAGCAGTTGCGCCGGGAAGGCAGGATATCCCGGGTTGGCGCCGTGTTCGCGCCCAAGCGCATCGGCGCCAGCACGTTGGCCGCCATGGCCGTTCCGCCCGACAAACTAGATGGGGTGGCGCGGGCGGTGAACCGTTTTCCCGAAGTCAACCACAACTATGAACGCGAGCATCGCTACAACCTGTGGTTCGTCGTGACGGCCGGATCGGAAGGGCGCCTGCAGGCGGCGCTGGGAGCCATCGAACAGGCGGCGGGCTATCCGGTCGTGGCTTTGCCCATGGTCCGCGATTTTCGGGCCGGCGCGGAAGGTGATGACGCGCAAGACAATGGAGGCATCGGGCCTGCCGCGACGCGGCAAACTACCATGCTGGACGAAATCGGGCGCCGGTTGGTCATGGCGCTGCAGGAAGGATTGCCGCTTTTCATCCGGCCGTTCTCGATACTGGCCAGCCGCGTCGGCTGCGACGAGAGCGAGTTGCTCGAGCGCATCCGGCGCTGGTGCGCCGAAGGCGCGATCAAGCGCTTCGGCGTTGTCGTCCGTTCTCAGTCCCCCGATGAGGGGGTCAATGCCATGCTGGTTCAGGACGTGCCGGACGAGTCGGTTGCCGGGATCGGCACGACAATGGCTCGCGAACCGTCGGTGGCCTTGTGCTACGAACGCTCAAGAGTTTTGCCCGACTGGCCTTACAACCTTTACTGCATTATGCGCGGACCGACGCGGGATGAGGTGCAGGCCAGGATAGACGAGATAACCCGGCGTCTGGGCTTGTCCGGCTATACCAGTGAAATCCTCTTTTCCTTGACCCGTTTCAAGCGCGACGGCGTGCGCTACGCTTGATATTCGGCTTCGCTCAACTCGCCTCCTCGGAGACCCGCTTGCCGATGTGCGCCAGCGCTTCCTCGACCTGATCGACGAGGATCAGACAGAGATCACCGGCTTCCAGATCCGCGAGTGCCGTGTCGATGGCCAGGAACTCCCCGCGGATCTCCTTGACCTCCTTGGCCCGCTTGGCGTTCTTCAGCCCTTCGTGCAGCAGCGCCAGAACCTCGCCGTCCGCGCGTCCGCGCTGGCAC
The DNA here is from genome assembly GCA_029975435.1 of Propionivibrio sp. Lineage (GTDB taxonomy): Bacteria > Pseudomonadota > Gammaproteobacteria > Burkholderiales > Rhodocyclaceae > Propionivibrio. The sequence goes on from JARKPC010000171.1 coordinate 46,010, forward strand.
TGGTCCTGGTAGAGCACGACCGTGTCGAAGGCGTCTCCCAGTATCTCCGTCTGCTCCCGGATGTCCTCGTCGCGTCGGTCCCCGGCGCCGCTGATGACCACCGAGCGGCGTTTGCCTGACTTTTCTGGCATGCCGTCGATGGCGGTGACCAGCGCCTGGATGGCGTCCGGATTATGGCCGTAGTCGGCGATCAGGGTGGCACCACGGTAGTCGAACAGGTTGAAACGGCCCGGCGCTGAAGCCACGTCGTTGCGGAAAGCGGCCAGCCCGGCACGGATCACTGCCCAGTCGAGTCCGAGTGCCCAGCCGGCACCCGTGGCGGCCATGGCGTTTTCGATCTGGAAGCCGATGGCGCCGTTCGCCGTGACCGGAATGCCCTCAAGGGCGATACGCTCTTCCGAACCACCTTCCATGGCGACGATGTCCCTGCCGTCGAGGAAAATGATGCGCTTGCCTTGGGCGCGATGCATGGCCATCACCGGATGGTTGCGGTCGCGGGCGAAAAAAATCACCTTGCCGGGGCAGGAATCCCCCATGCGCGCAACCATCGGGTCGGCTGCGTTGAGTACCGCGTAACCGGTTTCCGGCTTGACGTTCTGCACGATGACGCGCTTGACCACGGACAAGTCCTCGACCGTGCTGATATAGGAGAGCCCGAGGTGGTCGCCCTTGCCGATGTTGGTGACTACGGCCACGTCGCAGCGGTCGAAACCGAGGCCTTCGCGCAGCACGCCGCCACGGGCGGTTTCCAGCACTGCGGCGTCGACGTCGGGGTGCATCAGCACGTTGCGCGCGCTTTTCGGGCCGCTGCAATCGCCGGTGTCGATGCGTTTGCCTTGAATATAGACGCCGTCCGTGCTGGTCATGCCGACGCGATGTCCATGACTGCCCAGGATACTGGCGATCAGGCGCACGGTGGTGGTCTTGCCGTTGGTGCCGGCGACGGCGACCAGAGGAATGCGCGCGTCGTCGCCGTCGGCAAACATGTTGGCGACGATCGCTTCGCCTACCGCTCGGCCCTTGCCATAGGACGGTTGCAGATGCATGCGCAGGCCGGGCGCGGCGTTGAGTTCGACGATTCCGCCGCCTTGTTCTTCCAGCGGGCGGTGAACGTTCTTGCAGACGATGTCGACGCCGGCGATGTCGAGGCCGACCATCTGGGCGGCCGCGACGGCGCGTGCCGCGAAATCAGGGTGGACGTCGTCGGTCACGTCGGTAGCCGAGCCGCCGGTCGACAGGTTGGCATTGTTGCGCAGAATGACGCGCTGGCCCTTAGCCGGCACCGATTCCGCATTGAGGCCGTCCTCGGCGAGGCGGGCAAGGGCGATTTCGTCGAAACGGATCTTGGTCAGCGATGTCGCGTGGCCGGTCCCCCGGCGCGGGTCCGCATTGACCTGCTCGACCAGTTGGCGGACGGTATGCACGCCGTCGCCAATGACCATCGGCGGTTCGCGGCGGGCCGCGGCGACAAGCTTGCTGCCGACTACCAGGAAGCGGTGATCCTGGCCGGTGATGTAACGCTCGACCAGTACGTCGTCGCTGATCTTGTTGGCCACCGCGTAGGCAGCGAGCACCTGTTCGCGCGTGGTCAGGTTGACGGCCACTCCCTTGCCCTGATTGCCGTCCTGCGGTTTGACCACGACGGCGCTGCCGATTTCCTGTGCGGCGACCCAGGCATCCTCGGCGTTGGCGACCGGACGTCCTCTCGGTACGGGCACGCCCGCCGATTGCAGCAGTTTCTTGGTCAGTTCCTTGTCCTGGGCAATCGATTCGGCTACCGCGCTGGTCATGTCGGTCTCGGCGGCCTGGATTCGGCGCTGCTTGCTGCCCCAGCCGAATTGCACGAGGCTGCCCTTGGTCAGGCGGCGGTAAGGAATATTGCGGGCGACTGCGGCATAAACGATCGACCCGGTGCTCGGGCCGAGGCGCACATCTTCGTCGAGTTCACGCAAGCGATGCAGGGCATCGGCAAGATCGAACGGCTGGTCGTCGAACGCCGCCTGGCATAATGCCTGCCCCAGTTCGAGCGCCAGGCGCCCGACTTCTTCTTCGCTGTATTCGACGATGACCTGATAGACGCCCGGTTCGACCGTCTGCGCCGTACGGCTGAAAGTCACCGGACAACCGGCCTGGGCCTGCAGACCGAGCGTGGCGAATTCCAGAATGTGCGCCATCGAATTTGTCTCGCCGTTCAGCGCCGGCTGCAGCAGGGCGATTTCGGGGAAACGCTCGCGCAGGCGCGTTTCAAAACCGGGAATGCTGTTGATGTCGCGTTCGACTTCACTGCATGAAACGATAGCTTCGACGGCAGTGTGCCGGCTCCACAGGTTGGGGCCGCGCAGCGCCCGGATGCGTGATACGTCCATTGTTCGTGTTCCTTCGCGTTATTGCGTTATTGCTGTTCGATGAAGAACGTCTCGATTCCGGTACGCATGACATCCGGCGATATGCCGAGTGCCCAGGCGGCGCCTACCGCGGCCAGTACGTTCTCGGTCTGCGGCACGTTCTTCCCGCCATCGGTGAGCGGGATGTCCTTCAGTTTGGCCAGCGAGATCTCACCTTCGCTGCTGGCCAGCATGATCTGGCCATAACGGACGATGACGGCACGCTTGCCATGTTCGAGATGCTCGGTAATGACCGGCAATGACGGGTCGTAGGCGAAGAGGATGACCTCCCCGTCGCACAAGTCGGCCATCTCGACGAGCTCGGGTTCCCGTGCATTGAGGATCGCAGCGCCGGTCTTGAGCACCAGGTCAACCTGTGTACGCAGGATGTTGAATACCTGCTCCGGCGTATCGATGTAATGGCGCCCGATATGGCGATCGACATCGATGTTGGTGACGATCCCGATTTGACAGCGGTCGTAGGCCAAGCCTTCGGTGACGATGGTGTCGCTGCCGTTTTCAAAGACTGCCGCCTGGATGGCACGGTTCATCAAGATACGGTTGGCGTGTTCCCAGCGCGCGCAGTCGCCTTTTTCCGACTGGCGACGGTCCAGATACAGTCCATTGCTGCAGGCAAGGCCGGTATGCCGGCCCGAGAGGATAAGCATCCGCGCCACGAGCTGTGCCACCGTGGTCTTGCCGTAGCTGCCGGTGATACCGATGACTGGAATGCGCCCGGTGGCCTCGTTCGGGAACAGATGTTCCACGATGGCTTGTCCGACAGGGCGGGGCTTGCCCACGCCGGGCTTGAGGTGCATCAGCAGGCCCGGGCCGGCGTTGACCTCGACGATGGCGCCGCCCTGCTCGGCCAGCGGCTTGGAGATGTCTTCGACGACCAGATCGATGCCGGCGATGTCCAGCCCGACGATGCGCGCGGCGAGCGAGGCAATGGCCGCAGTTTCAGGGTGCACGTCGTCGGTGACGTCGAATTCATGGTTGGCATTGCGCTGGATCAGCACTTCGCGGCCTTCCTCGGGGATCGAGTCCGGGTCGAGTTTCTGGCGCGACAATTCAATGCGCGCCGCCGAATCCATGCGGATGTTGGACAGAGGATGGCTTTCGCTGGGGCCACGGCGCGGATCGGAGTTGATCTGTGTCTCGACCAACTCGCGCACCGTCTGCCGGCCGTCACCGATGACCTTGACCACGTCGCCGCGGTTGGCGGCAACGAGCTTGCCGCCGATGATCAGCAGGCGGTGCTCGGACCCGGGAATGGAGCGTTCTACGAGTACGCCGCTGCCTTCTTCGACAGCCACGCGGTAAGCCGTTTCAACTTCCTCGCGGCAGTGAATGTCGATGAACACACCGCGTCCGTGGTTACCGTCCACCGGTTTGACGCACACCGGCAGACCGATGTCCTGTGCTGCCTCCCAAGCGTCTTCGGGGCTGTCCACTTCGCGCCCCTCGGGAACCGGGACACCGCAGCACTGCAGCAGGCTCTTGGTCAGGTCCTTGTCGCGCGAGATGCCTTCGGCGATGGCACTGGTACGGTCGGTCTCGGCCGTCCAGATGCGGCGCATGGCCGCGCCATAACCCAACTGCACGAGATTGCCGTTTTCCAGCAAGCGAATGTACGGTATGTGCCGGTCGTCGGCCGCATCGACGATACTGGCCGTCGAGGGGCCGAGGCAACGGGAATCGACCAGGTCGGCCAGTCGTTCGACTGCGGCTTCGACGTCGAAGGGGCGGTCTTCCATGGCCGCCATGATCAACTCGCGTGCCTCCTGCAGCGCCGCGCGCGTGACCTGTTCCTGCCAGGCGCGCACGACTACCTTGTAGACACCGCGCTCGGATATCTCGCGTGCCTTGCCGAAACCGCCAGGCAGACCGGCGAGATTCTGCAGTTCCAGCGTGACGTGTTCCAGAATGTGCGCCGGCCAGGTGCCTTCCTCTACGCGGCGCAGGAAACCACCGGGTTCGCCGTAGCTGCACCGGTGTTCGTACAGCGATGGCAGCATCGCCTTCAGCCGTTCGTAGTAGCCCGGAATGGTGTTCGAGGGGAAATCCTCGAGGTCGCCAATGTCGACGATGGCTTCCAGGACCGGGCGATAGGTCCACATATTGGGTCCGCGCAGGTGGCGGATTTCTCGGAACTTGATGTCTTTGCTTGTCATGTGATAAGTGTCTGCAGCGAGCGGCAACGCGGGTGGTCGGAAGGAGTTAAGGCAGAGAAGTCGCAATTATGGGCCGAATAACGCAGCTTGCGCCATTCCGCTTACACGGCTTGCGAACGCCGGAATCTGGCCTCAAAGGAAACGGTCGAGAATCTTGCGGCTGTGCGCATCGAGCGCCTGGCGATCGCGGATCAGGAACTGGATGCCGTTGCTGTCCGCGACGAGCAGGGCTGGCGGGACCAGGCGGCGGATGTCTTCCTCGCCCTTGAGGATCAGCTTCGTCTCTCCGCGGTTGGTGAGCACCGTCCAGGTGCTCGGCGTGGCGAAACTCGAGACGTCGACAATGCGTTCGATGACCGGCATGAATTCGCGGCTGGCGAGTTCGCTCTCGACCAGCAGACGCAGATCGGTGGGCAGTTCGTCCAAGCGGTCTATCCAGGCCAGTTCGTGGCCGTGCGGATCGACCAGCGCGATCCCCTCGTCCGGTGCGCCGATCGGGAAAGCGCGTACCGGAAGAGCCTCCACCGTCGCGCCCGCGCTGTCGGTGAAGATGAGGCGGCCGAAACTATCTCGGTGCAGTTGATAATTCGTTGTCGTGCTCAATCGCGTTCCCCTTTGCCATCGTCTTCCGCGCCATTACCGTTCAGTTCGGAGCCGCCTTCGGTATCGACGTTGCGGGCCTGCGCCTGATACAAGCGATAGTAGTGTCCCTCGCGTGCCATGAGGTCGGCGTGCGTGCCGATTTCAACGACGCTGCCGCGGTCCAGGACAACCAGCCGGTTGGCTTCGCGCAACGTCGACAGGCGGTGGGCGATGGCAATGGTGGTGCGGCCGCGCACCAGGTTGTCGAGCGCCTTCTGGATTTCCTTTTCGGTTGTCGTGTCGACGGACGAGGTGGCTTCGTCGAGAATCAGGATCTTCGGATCGATGAGCAGCGCGCGGGCGATCGAGATACGCTGGCGCTCGCCGCCGGACAGTGCCTGACCGCGTTCGCCAACCAGCGAATCGTAGCCGTGCGGCAGGCGCAGGATGAATTCGTGGGCGTGGGCGGCACGGGCGGCGGCAACGATCTCTGCGCGCGTCGCGTCGGGCTTGCCGTAGGCGATGTTCTCGGCGATCGTGCCGAAGAACAGGAATGGCTCCTGCAGTACCAGGCCGATGTGCCGGCGATACTCGGCGACGGGAATCGAGCGGATGTCGACGCCGTCGATCAGGATGGCGCCCTCGGAAACGTCGTAGAAGCGGCAGATCAGGTTGACCATGGTGCTCTTGCCGGAACCGCTGTGGCCGACCAGTCCGATCATTTCGCCTGGTTCGATTTTCAGGCTGATGTCGCGTGTGACGCTGCGCGTGCCATAGCGGAAACCCACATTGGCCAATTCAATGCGCCCGGTGACGGCCGGCAGATGCACCGGATTGACCGGCTCCGGCACGCTGGAGACGTGGTCGAGTACCTCGAAGATGCGTTTGGCGCCGGCGGCGGCCTTTTGCGTGACGGAAACGATGCGGCTCATCGAGTCGAGGCGCGTGTAGAAGCGGCCGATATAGGCCAGGAAAGCCGTCAGCACGCCAACCGAAATGTCGTTGCGGGAAATCTGCCAGATGCCGAAGGCCCAGATGATCAGCAGGCCGACCTCAGTGAGCAGGGTGACCGTCGGGCCGAACAGCGACCACACCTTGTTGACCTTGTCGTTGACTTCCAGGTTGTGCTGGTTGGCCGCGCGGAAACGCGCCGCCTCACGCTGTTCCTGGGCGAACGCCTTGACCACGCGGATGCCGGGAATGGTGTCGGCGAGCACATTGGTGACTTCCGCCCAGATGCGGTCGACACGCTCGAAGCCAGTGCGCAGCTTTTCGCGCACCGTGTGGATCAGCACGGCGATGATCGGCAGCGGCAGCAAAGTGACGAGCGCCAGCCAGGGGTTGATCGAGACCAGGATAGCCGTGGTCATGGCGATCATCAGCACGTCGGTGGCGAAATCGAGGAAATGCAGTGAAATGAAGATGTTGATGCGGTCGGTTTCCGAGCCGATGCGCGCCATCAGGTCGCCGGTGCGCTTGCCGCCGAAGTATTCCTGCGACAGCTTGAGCAGATGTTCGTAGGTTGTTGTGCGCAGATCGCGTCCGATGCGCTCCGAGACCAGCGCCAGGATGTAGGTGCGCGCCCAGCCGAGGAACCAGGCCAGAACCGCGGCACCAAGCAGTCCCGAGAGATAGAGCGTGACCAGGGCGGTGTCGATCGGTTTGCCGTTCTGGTACGGGATCAGCACATTGTCCATCAACGGCATGGTCAGGTACGGCGGCACCAGCGTCGCTGCCGTCGTGGCCAGCGAGAGGAGGAAGCCGGCGAGGAGTTGCCAGCGGTAGGGGTGGGCGAAGCGCCACAGGCGGAACAGTGTCCACGTCGAGGGCGGCGTCAGATCTTCCTTGCTGCACACCGGGCAGTCATCCTGTCCGGCGAGCAGCGGTGTCTCACATTTCGGGCACAGGGCCTGATGCGGGGAAGGCGGCAGGACGCCGGTGGCGTGGAACTCGATCTGCCGGTTGAAGTGCTCGATCAGGCGCCCGGCGGCGATGTCCTGGCCGAGCGTGTAGCGCCATTGCGCCAGGCGACTGTCGGCGTCGAAAAGTTCGAGGCTGCCAACGCCGGCGTGGTCGCGCCGAGTGAGCGTCAGCCCGGCGCACAGGCCGTGGCTTTGCCATTCGGCGTCGTCCTCCGTTCTGCTTAGGAGACGCTGGCTAGTCAGTACAACCAGCCCTTTGGCAAAGCGCAACTTGGCGTTGAGGTCGATTTCGAGCCAGGCCAGCACTCTTTCTTCGGTCTTGAGATGGGCTTCCACGACCGGCAGCCAGGCCGCAGGCAGGGGAATCTGGGAGTGCGATGGCAACGCGCCGCTGGCGACGGATGTCTTGGCTGTGCTCGGGGTCATGTTCCTTCTGGATCAAATGGATATCCGCCGGTGGTACGGCGGAAAATAGCCGACAAGTATACCCTTTCATGTGGGCAGGGAATTGTTGCAACTTGGTAACGGATGAGTCGTTGTTTCGGATGACCGGCGGGTAAAAATCGGCCCTTTGGTGACGTGTCGGCCTCTGAAGCGCTTTCTTGACTTCTTCACGATCGGGAATACCTTTAAAGCATCGCCTTGTACGTTCCGACGGGGCCCGTCGAAGGAGAAATCATGCACATTCCCGAATCCATGCTGCAGGGCAGCATTTGTCCGGTTACGGCTGTCATCGGGGCCGTGGGCGTCGTGGCTGCCTGCCATTTTGCCGGTAAGGTCCAGGAAAAACCGACGGCATCGAGGTTTGGCGCCGTCGCGGCCCTCATTTTTGCCGGGCAGATGATGAACTTTCCAATCATGCACGGAACATCGGGGCACTTGCTCGGGGGCGTGCTGGCGTCAAGTATGCTGGGTACGCCATTCGGAGTGTTGGCCATGACCGTGGTTGTGGCCATTCAAAGCCTGGTCTTCGCGGACGGTGGAGTCTCCGCTCTGGGCGCCAATATCCTGAATATGGCATTCATTGGCACCGGTGCCGGAGGTTTGCTGCGGTCCGCTCTTGCCGACAAATTGCGGGGAAATGCGGGAAAACTGGTTGCAACGGCCGTCAGTGCCTGGATGTCGGTTGTCCTGGCAGCGTTTGCCGTGGCTGTCCAGTTGGCGGTGGATGGGCAGATTGCATTTTTCGAGGTTGTTCCTGCGATGTTAGGGACACACTCCCTGATAGGCCTCGGAGAGGCGGCTATTACCCTGGCGGGGTGTGCTCTGGTTTCCGAAACCACCGTCGCCGGGAATGCGCGAGGAAAGGTGGCGATACCTTTCGTGACGGCACTGCTCGTAGCGTTGCTGCTAAGCCCGTTCGCTTCAGGGCTCCCGGACGGGCTGGAATGGGTGGCCAAGAACTACGGATTCCTGCATGAATCGGCGCCGGTTTTCGTCACTCCCTTGGCGGACTATTCGGTGCCACTGATTGGCAACGAGGCGTTGTCGACCGGATTGGCCGGTGCCGTCGGCGTGCTGCTGACCTTCGCCTTGGCGTCGATGATTCTGAGGGGGGTAGTCGCCTTCTCGTCTCGGAGAACGATCCCCTGATTTTCCGCTAGATCGAGAACGGGCTGTTTTGCCAGCATCAGTTCGAGTTCCACGACCGCCGTCCGAGCAAGCGTGGTGACCTTCGTCGCAGTTGCGGCTGGCCGGGGGACGTTCATCCGGTCCGGGGAGTTGCATGATGCCGGCCGCGTGGTCCCGTCATTCGAAGCACGTCGGGGAAATCGCCTGGCGCGGTTATTTCCTCATGGTGCAGAAAGAAGCGTCTCTTCGTAGCGAATCGGTAGAGTCCGACATGGGGAGAAAATCGGCGTAAATTTGACTTGCGGACGATAATTATTATCAGTTAGAATGCGAACCATTCTCACGGAACTTTTTTTATATCAGGAGATCGCGTGGTGGTTCGTACAATCAGTCATTTCGGCCATGTTGTTGCTTTTCCGGCCATCGTTGCCGCCGTCGCGGCATTCTCTTTGCCTGCATCGGCCTTGCAGCCGTTGATAACCGACGACACGGGGACGCAGGGGGCGGGAGGCAACCAGCTGGAGGTGTCGTATAACCGCGATCGGACCAAGGTTGCGGGCGAGACGGAGCGGGTGCACACGGTCCCCCTGGTTTATACGTACGGATTGACCGATACGGTCGACATTTTTGCCAGCATCGCCTATTCCCGCATTCGCAACGACCTCCCCGGCGGCGACGCGAGCGGCCTGGGCAACACGGTGATCGGCGCCAAGTGGCGCCTGTTCGAGAACGAAGAGAGCGGCACCAGCCTGGCCATCAAGCCGGAGCTGGCCGCGCCCGTCAGCTCACAGCGCGAAAGCGATGGCTTGGGCACGGGCAAGACCTCCGGCAAGCTGACCTTCATCCTCAGCCAGGAAGTGCCTTTTGGTGCTGTTCATTTCAACGCCGGCGTGGGGCGTGACCGGTACCGTCATTCCGAAGACAACCCCAAGACCGACTACACGCGTTTTTCCGTAGCTCCGGTCTGGGAAGTGTCCGAGCAATGGAAGCTGGCGCTGGATCTCGGGACGGAATCCGCGCGCGCGGATGGAGAGACGGTGCGCTCGAAATTCGGCGAGATCGGCGCGATCTATTCGCCGAGCAAGGATCTCGACCTGGCGCTCGGCTACATCCGCACGACCGACGACGAGAGTCCGAAGTCGAAGACCCACAGCGTTACCGCCGGGCTGACCTGGCGTTTCTGATCACCCATGAGGCGGCCGGCGATGCCCGGCCCCTGTTGCGACAGGAGATTGAATTGATAACGAATGAGCGTGGTATTTCATGTTCGACGCTGGACGAGGCCGCGATCGGAACGAACTTGGTCGTGTTGAAGGTCAATGCCCCGGCGCAGGCTCCGGAATGGGAGCGCTGGCTGGAAGAGATCGGCTTCATCACCGGTGAGCACGTGCGCCTGATGGCCAAGGCGATTCCCGGCGGCGATCCGATGGTCGTGCGTATCGGGCAGTCGACATTCGCCTTGCGTCGCGCCGAGGCGGCATGCGTCAGCGTGGTTCCGGTCGACGCTCTGGCGTCCGCGTTGTCGCTTGATCGTATGGCCATCGAAGGGGGGCGGGTATGAACCAGGCGGTGATCCACGTTCATCCGAGCGGGCCGTTGATGGCGCTGGTCGGCAATCCGAACTGCGGCAAGACGGCCCTGTTCAACCTGTTAACCGGAAGCCGCCAGAAGGTCGCCAACTACGCCGGCGTGACGGTCGAGCGCAAGGAAGGACGATTCACGACGGCATCCGGCAAGACAATCCGCGTGCTGGACTTGCCCGGTGCCTATAGCCTCTACCCGCGCTCGCCCGACGAGCGCGTGACCTGCGATGTCCTGTTCGGCCGGGCTACCGGCGAGAAGCGGCCGGATCTGGTGGTGTGCGTCGTCGATGCCACCAATCTGCGCCGCAACCTGCGCCTCGCGCTGGCCGTCAAGCGGCTGGGGTTGGCCTGTGTGGTGGCCCTGAACATGACCGACCTGGCGGAAAAACGTGGCATCCGGATCATTCCCGAGGCGTTGGCGGCGGAGCTCGGCATGCCGGTGGTCAGCACGGTTGCCGTGCAGAGCAACGGCGTCGAGTCGCTCCTGGCGCTGGTGGAGGACCAGAGTGTATGGCATGCGGGTCCGGCGGCGACCGAGGCGGACAGTCAGGCCACCGAACATGGCGATCATGTGGCCGTGCGCCGGATTCTGCAAAAACTCGGTCTCGACGAGATCATCCCGCATACGCCGAGCGACCGCATCGACCGTTTTGTGCTGCATCCCGTGCTGGGGCCGGCGCTGTTGGCCGCGGTGCTTTTTCTGGTGTTCCAGGCCGTGTTCTCCTGGGCGGAAGTGCCCAAGGAGTGGATCGAGGCAGGCACTTCCGCGGTCGGTAACCTGGCGGGAACCTATTTGCCCGATGGCTGGCTGAAGAGTCTGATCGTGGATGGCGTCATCGCCGGGGCCGGCGGAGTGCTGGTGTTCCTGCCGCAAATTCTCATCCTTTTCTTTTTCATCCTGGTGCTGGAAGAGTCGGGCTATCTGCCGCGAGCGGCCTTCCTGCTCGACCGGTTGATGGGCTGGGTCGGCCTCTCCGGGCGGTCGTTCATTCCGATGCTCTCGAGTTTTGCCTGCGCGATTCCGGGAATCATGGCGGCGCGCACCATCGGCAATCCCCGCGACAGGCTGGTAACGATCCTGATCGCGCCACTGATGACCTGCTCCGCCCGCCTGCCCGTCTACGCCTTGCTGATCGGGGCGTTCATCCCGCAGCAGGAAGTGTGGGGCCTGTTCCAGTTGCAGGGCGTGGTGCTGTTCGTCCTGTACATCGCCGGGATCGTCGGGGCGATGGGCGTGGCCTGGGTGCTCAAGCGTTTCACCGCGGCCGGACGTCAGGTGCGCCCGCTGATGATGGAACTGCCGAGCTATCACCTGCCGACGGTGCGCAACGTCGGGATCGGTCTGTGGCAGCGTGCGATGATCTTCGTCAGGCGGGTCGGCGGCATCATCCTCGTTTCCACCGTCCTGCTGTGGTTTCTGGCCAGCTATCCGGCAGCGCCAGAAGGGGCCGAGGAATCCGCCATCGAGTACAGCTTTGCCGGGCAGATGGGCAAGGCCATGTCCGTCGTTTTCGAGCCGATCGGCTTCAACTGGCAGCTCAGCGTGGCCCTGATTCCGGCCATGGCTGCCCGGGAAGTGGTCGTCAGCGCTTTGGGCACGGTGTATTCGTTGTCGTCCGACGACAAAGAGGCGACGGAAAAGGCGCTCGGCGAACACATTTCCGATTCGTGGAGCCTGGCGACGGCGCTGGCCATGCTGGCCTGGTTCGTCTTCGCCCCACACTGCCTGGCCACGCTGGCCGCGGTCAAGCGCGAAACCGGCGGCTGGCGCATGCCGATCGTGATGACGGCTTACCTGTTCTGCTTGGCGTATCTGGCGGCGTTCGTTACCTACCGGGTCGCTCTCGGGTTCGGACTGGGGTGATGCGGGCAGTCAGCGATCGAATCCGGTGGACCGGGTTTGTAGCGTCTGGCGCATAGGCGCGCGAGGGCTGGCTGCTCGTCCGGCGGGGAGGCGAGGCGGAGGTTTCACAGAACGCTGGCGAGAAAACGTCGCGTGCGCTCCTCGCGCGGATGATCGAAGACTTCCTCCGGCGTTCCTTCTTCCACCAGCACGCCTTCGTCCATGAACAGCACGCGATTGGCCACGCGGCGGGCGAAGCCCATCTCGTGGGAAACCACCATCATGGTCATGCCTTCCTCGGCCAGTGTCTGCATGACGCTGAGCACTTCGCCAACCATTTCCGGGTCCAGCGCGGAGGTCGGTTCGTCGAAGAGCATGATGGCCGGCTGCATGGCCAGGGCTCGCGCGATCGCTACGCGCTGCTGTTGTCCGCCTGACAACTGGTTCGGGTAGGCATCGATCTTGTCGAGCAAGCCGACCTTGACGAGCAGGGCTCGCGCCTGTTCGCGGGCCTTCTCCAGCGGAACGCCGCGGACCTTGGTCGGCGCCAGCGTGATGTTGTCGAGCACGGTCATGTGCGGGAAGAGGTTGAAGCGCTGGAAAACCATGCCGATTTCCGAGCGCAGGGCGTCGACGTCCGTGCTGTTGTCATGGACCGAAATGCCGTGAACCAGCACGCGCCCGCCGGATGCTTCCTCCAGGCCATTCAGGCAGCGCAGGAACGTGCTTTTTCCGGACCCCGAGGGTCCGATGACGCATACGACCTCCGAAGAGCTGACCGAGCAGTCGATGCCGCGCAGCACTTGCAACGGCCCGAAGTTCTTGGTCAGTCCCTCAACGCGTATCACCTCGTCCATAACGAGCCTCCAGTCTCTTTACCGCCCAGGCGAGGCCCAGCGTCAGTGTCCAGTACATCAACGAAATCGAAAGATAGGGTTCCCAGTAGCGGGAATAGGCGCCGGCCACGGTACGGGCCGTGTAGGCCAGTTCGGCCAAGCCGATGGCCGAGATCAGCGAGGAATCCTTGAGCAGGGCGATGGCGTTGTTGCCGAGCGGCGGTAGCATGCGCCGGAAGGCCTGCGGCAACACGACGTGGTACATCGTTCTCGCGAACGAAAGTCCCAGAGAGCGCGAGGCTTCGATCTGCCCCCGATCGATCGACTGGATCCCCGCGCGAAAGATCTCGGAGATGTAGGCGCCCGAGTTGAGTGTCAGCGCGAGGATTCCGGAGATGAACGCGCCGTAGTTCTGTTTCAGGCTGCGCGCCGTTTCCCCTGAAATCAGCAGTCCGTCCGCCGGATTGATGAACAGCGGCAGGACGGCGAAATGGATCAGCAGGATCTGCACGAACAGCGGGGTGCCGCGGAAAAAGCTGACATACACCGTCGACGGCCAGCGCAAGAGATAGCGGCAGATCTGCCGGGCCGGGGAGTGTCGGGCATCGGCCAGGCGGGCCAGCCCGATGGCCAGGCCCAGCGCGGTGCCCTGCACGATGCAGATAACGGTGACGAGGATGGTCATTTGCAGGCCACGCCAGAACATCACCCCGTATTCGGCGATGATGTCGGCGCGGAACCATCCGAACCAGAGGATCGGTTCCATGAATTGGCGTCAGTTTCCGGTTATTGCGCAGGCAGTGCCGGGGCTTCAGACTGGAACCAGGTCTTGTAGATCTTCGCGTAGGTGCCGTCCGCCTTGATCGCGGCCAGCCCGGCATTGAGCTTGTCGAGCAGTGCCTTGTTGCCCTGCTTGACGACGATGCCGAAGTACTCCTTCGGGAAGTTCGGATCGCTCACCGTCTTCAGTTGCTTGTGCTCCTGTACGCGGAAAGCGATGACGCCGTTGTCGCCGATGACGGCATCGACGCCGCTGTTGGCCAGTTCGGATATGGCCACCGGGGTGCTCTCGAAGCGCTTGATGTCCGGGCTGGTCTTGCCGAATTCGCGCGAGGCGATGTCGTCGCCCGTGCTGCCGGTGACCACGCCGACCTTCTTGCCGGCCAGATCCTTCAGGCTCTTCGCGGTGCTGTCCTTATGCACGCCGATGAGTTGCCGCGCTTCAAAGTAGGGGGCGGTGAAGTCGTAGGACTGCTTGCGCTTCTCGTTGATCGTTACGCCGGAAATGACCAGGTCGACGTCGCCGTTGTTCAGCGCGGCGAAGATGCCGGTCCATGGCGTATTGACGATCTTGATCTGCAGGCCGGCCTTCTGGGCCACGGCCTTGATGATGTCCACGTCGTAGCCGACGATCTCCTTTGCCGGGTTTTCGTAGGCAAACGGGCGATAGGTGGCGCTGGAGCCGACCACGAGTTCCTTGGTCTGGGCATGGACGTTGCCGGCCACGAGGGCAAGCAAGCCGAGGGGAAGAAGGAGCTTCTTGAGTAGGTTCATGGTGTTCTTCCGTGAAATAAAAGTGATGGATGCAGCCTTTGGGACTGCGCCGCGCGGGTGTCGGGGCGTGCCTGGTATTGTAATTGCAAAGACGGTCAAGTGACTTGGCGGAGCGGATTTTTGGCGGTGCTCATCACTGTTGCATCTCCGGGATGTTCGGTATAGTCGCAGACCTTCCGCAAGCATTTCCCGTTTGACATGCCGCCCTCGATCGAACCAGCCCGCCTGACCTTTGCCCCGGACGGAACGCCTGTTTCGGAAACGTATGGCGATGTCTATCATTCGGCAGCCGGTGGCCATGACCAGGCGCGGCATGTGTTCCTGGCTGGAAACGGGCTGCCGGAGCGTTGGCGCGGTCGGGATTCGTTCAGCGTGCTGGAAACCGGCTTCGGCCTGGGCCTGAATTTCATGGCCACGTGGCTGGCCTGGCGCAACGATCCGCAACGCTGCCGAACCCTGGAATTCATTTCTGTCGAAAAGCACCCGTTTTCGTCGGGAGACTTGGCGATTGCCCATGCCGCGTGGTCCGAATTCGCCTCGTTGTCAGGGCTGCTATGCACTCGCTGGCCTTCGCTGATCGCCGGCGAGCACCGGGTCGAACTGGATCACGGGCACTGCATCCTCCGGCTCGTTTTTGGCGATGCCGTGGAGCAACTGCCGCGACTCGATGCGGCGGCCGATGCGATTTATCTCGACGGCTTCTCCCCGGCAAGGAATCCCGAGCTCTGGTCGCCGGAGGTTTGCCACGCATTGGCGCGCTTGGCGAGTCCGGGAACGACCCTGGCGACCTGGTCGGTCGCCGGTCAGGTGCGTCGGTCGCTCAGCGCCGCCGGGTTCATGCTGGAAAAACGTCCGGGGTTCGCCGGCAAGCGCCAGATGCTGGCCGGGAGGTATGTCTCGGATCGGTCATCACCTTTTTACGATCAGGGGAAAAAGGCGTAGACTGGCTTTTTTCAGCCACTTCCGGCCGGGAATCCCTGGTTTTCCCGGCCATATCAGCGATTAACTCCCATGAAAACCAATACCTTGATGAAAAATGTCGCCGGACCGGTCGTTCCTCCCGATTTCAACAAGCTCTTTTCCGGACGGGCGCGCGCGATCCAGAGTTCCGCCATCCGTGAAATCCTCAAGGTGACCGAGCGACCGGAAGTGATTTCGTTCGCCGGCGGCTTGCCGGCTCCGGAGACCTTTCCCGTCAAGGAAACGCTGGCGGCGCTGGAGCGCGTGCTGACCACCAGCGGCCGTGAAGCGCTACAGTACAGCACCACGGAAGGTTTTGCCCCGCTGCGTGAATGGATCGCCGCGCGCAACAGCACGCCCGATGCGCCGGTGCATCCCGATCAGGTGCTGATGGTTTCCGGTTCGCAGCAAGGGCTGGATCTGCTGGCCAAGGTGCTGATCGATCCGGGCGATACCGTGCTGGTCGAAACGCCGACCTATCTCGGCGCGCTGCAAGCCTTCTCGCTGTTCGAGCCGAAGTACGTATCGATTGCTTCCGATGAAGACGGCGTCATGCCGGAAACGATGGGCGAATCGCTGCGCGGGGCCAAGTTCCTGTACTGCCTGCCGAACTTCCAGAACCCGACCGGGCGGCTGCTGGCCGAGGAGCGCCGCTACCGTCTCGCCGAGAAGGCTCGCGAACTCGACCTGCTGATCCTTGAGGACGACCCTTACGGCGAATTGTCCTATGCGGGCGACACGCCGCCCTCGATCCGTTCTCTGGCGCCGGAGCGCACCGTCTATATGGGATCCTTCTCCAAGGTGCTGGCGCCCGGCATCCGCCTCGGCTACGTGATCGCCCCCGAGGCCTTGCGCGCCAAGCTCGTGCAGGCCAAGCAGGCGACCGACCTGCACACCTCAACCCTGTCGCAGATGGCAGCGTACGAAGTGGTCAAGGACGGTTTCCTCGATGCGCATATTCCGACGATCCGCAAGCTCTACAGTGACCAATGTCAGGCCATGCTGTCCGCGCTGTCCCGGCACATGCCGCAAGGCGTGCGCTGGAATACGCCCAAGGGCGGCATGTTCCTGTGGGCGGAATTGCCGAAGGGCATGGATGCCACGGCTTTGCTGGCCAAAGCCGTCGAGGAAAAGGTCGCTTTCGTGCCGGGGATGCCTTTCTTCGCCGCCAACCCGTCGATCGAATCGTTGCGCCTCGCGTTCGTGACCGTGCCGCCGCCGCGCATCGAGGAAGGGGTCAGGCGTCTGGCCGATCTGATCCGGGCGAGCCGGTAGGGGCGCGGAAGTATTCCTGACCCCGGCGAACGCCGGGGTCAAATTTGTTGGATTTTCTGGATTCCGGCATTGGAGACCATCGACGGCTCGCGTGAGGCAACTGCCGACGATCCGCGCGCCGCAGGCGAGCGTCATTTCTTCGCGGGCGTCGAATTTCTGGAGAGGGGCGAGAACGGCGCCGCCGAACAATGCTTTCGGGAGGCGCTGGCGCTGGCGCCCGATCTCGCCGAGGCGGCGGCGAATCTCGGCTACCTGCTCGACAAGCGTGGAGCGCGCGACGAGGCGGAATCCTGGCTGCGCCGCGCCATCGAACTCGATCCCGATTGCCTCGAGGTGACTCTCACCCTCGGCGCGCTGCTGACCACCCTGAAACGCTTCAAGGAAGCCGAAGCTGTCTGCATGAGGGCGATCGCCCTCGCTCCAGAGTCGCCGCAAACCTGGACCAACCTCGGCGTTCTTTTTGCGAGCGTCAAGCGCGAGGCCGAGGCCGAACAATGCCAGCGCACGGCAATGGCGCTTGATCCGGGGCACCTCACCTCGCGCTTCAACCTGGCTTACGTGTTGCTCCGCCAGGGGCGCTACACGGAAGGCTGGGAATGCCTCGAAGCCCGACGCTGGTACGCTGCCTTCGCTGCCTGCATGCCCTGCCCGCGCTGGCAGGGCGAAGCGCTCGCCGGCAAATCACTGCTGGTCGGTTTCGAGGCTGGCCACGGCGACATGATCCAGTTCGTCCGCTATGTCGATGTGCTTCGCAGCCAAGGCCCGCGCGGGATCGACCTCGTATGCCACCCGCCGCTCAAGGCGCTGTTTGCAGGGCAGTGCGGCATCGACCACGTCTACGCCTTCGACGAGACGATCCCGGACAGCGGCTGGGATTACTGGACGCCGCCGATGAGCATCCCGCATTACTGCCGGACGACACTGGACACGATTCCGGCCCGCATTCCGTACCTCGTCGCTCCGCCGGAGCGCGTTGCGGCTTGGCGAAGGCGCTTGCCGCCAGGACATCCTCGCGTCGGGCTTGCGTGGAAAGGCAACCCGCGTTTTGAGAACGACGCCGACCGCTCGCTGCCGTCGCTCAACACGCTGGCGCCTCTGGGCGACGTCCCGGGAATCCATTTTGTCAGCCTGCAAAAAGGCGCGGGCGAGGAAGAGGCCCGACATCCGCCGCCGGGCCTGCGACTTACGAACCTCGGTCCGGAATTCAAGGATTTCGCCGATACCGCAGCTGTGGTCAGCCAACTCGACCTGGTGGTCACCATCGACACCGCCATTGCCCACCTCGCCGGCGCGCTCGGGGTCCCCTGCTGGATCATGCTTCCCTACTACCAGACGGATTGGCGCTGGCTCACCGAGCGCGAGGATTCCCCGTGGTATCCCGACGTCGTGAGGCTGTTTCGGCAGACGAGCATGGGTGAGTGGGGGCCAGTCATATCAAGGCTCAGCGACGCCGCAGCCTTGCTGTTTCACGAAGGCAGGGTCGGCGATTGAGTTGCGCTGGCAAGAGCATTTCCCGGCCGCCTTCATCGGAAGGAAAAATGGAAGAGTTGCCGGGGGCATGACTGCCCCCGCGCTGCGGTGGATTGCCCGCGGAAACCTGCGGTACCTCCGGGCTTCCCGCAAGGAAGTCCGGGTTCTTGTTCGGCGCGAGAGACTACGCGGCTGCGGCCAGCCGCTTGATCACGACTTCGCGCGGGAACAGGGCAACCACGGCATCGACCGACGGCGTCTGCGCCTGGCCGGTGAGCAGTATCCGCAGCGGCATCGCCAGCTTCGGCATCTTGAGGCCGTGGGCACCGATGCAGGACTTGATCAGCGCGCCGATGGCCGGCGCTTCCCAGGCAACCTCGCGGATTCCGGCGATAAAATCAGCCAGCGCTGGCTTGGCTTCCGGCGTCAGGTGCTGCGCAAGCAACTCGGCGTTCGGCGTGAGATCGATGTAGAACACTTCGGCGGCGTCGGCCAACTCGTTCAAGTTGCTGATGCGTTCCTTGTACAGTCCGATGATTGCCTCGAGCGATGGTGTGTCGGTGACGCTGACTTCGCGCGCTTCCAGACGCGGCCTGACCAGCCCGGCCAGGCGGGCGTTGTCGGTCTGCTTGATGTAATGGGCATTGAGCCAGTTCAGTTTTTCAGTGTTGAACTGCGCGGCCGACGGCGTGATGTGATCGAGGTCGAACCACGCGCAGAACTGTTCCATCGAGAAGACTTCGTCGTCACCGTGCGACCAGCCGAGGCGGGCGAGGTAGTTGAGCACCGCTTCCGGCAGGTAGCCGTCCTCGTGGTACTGCATGACGCTCACCGCGCCATGGCGCTTGGACAGCTTCTGCCCGTCATCGCCGAGGATCATCGACAGGTGCGCGTACAGCGGCACTTCGGCGCCGAGCGCCTTGAGGATGTTGATCTGGCGCGGCGTGTTGTTGACGTGGTCGTCCCCCCGGATGACGTGCGTGATCTTCATGTCCCAGTCATCGACGACGACGCAGAAGTTGTACGTCGGCGTACCGTCCTGACGGGCGATGATCAGGTCGTCGAGTTCGGCATTGGCGATTTCAATGCGGCCCTTGACCAGGTCGTTCCAGGCGACGACGCCTTCGGTAGGGTTCTTGAAGCGAATGACCGGAAGTACTCCCGCAGGGGGCGTCGGCAGCGTCTTGCCCGGCTCCGGTCGCCAAGTACCGTCGTAGCGGGGCTTGAGTCCCTTGGCGCGTTGCTCCTCACGCATTGCGTCGAGTTCTTCCTGTGTCGTGTAGCAGCAATAGGCATGGCCGTCGGCGAGCATCTGCCGGAGTGCTTCCTTGTAGCGATCCATGCGTTGCATTTGGTAGAACGGGCCTTCGTCGTGTGCCAGGCCCAGCCAGTTCATTCCGTCGATGATTGCCTGAACGGCTGCGGGCGTCGAACGTGCGACGTCCGTGTCCTCGATACGCAACACGAACTGGCCTCCGTGATGGCGGGCGAAGGCCCAGGAGAACAGCGCCGTGCGTGCGCCGCCAATGTGCAGGAAGCCGGTCGGGGAAGGAGCGAAACGTGTGCGGATCATGGTCATGGGCCGGGAAGCAAAAGGCCGTATTGTAAAGGATGTTCAATCCGGCACGAACGAGCGGACGGCCTTGCGGCCGTCCGGCATGGGATGTTGCCCTTGTTGCTCAGTAACCTGGAGGCGGGGGCGGAGGATTTCCGCTTGGAGGCGGAGGAATGTTCTTCCCGTCCGTTGTGGCCGGCGGCGAATAGGCTGATGGCGTCTGCTGCAGTGAACGGGCCATTTCGGCGGAAACCGGAACCTTGTGTCCCCGGGCGTACATGCACTGGACGTAGGCGTTGTCGTACTGGCGCTGGGTGCCGTAACCTGAACGCTGTGCCGAGTCGACCCCGACCATGGAGCCGACGATGAGTCCCATTCCGGCGCCAACGCCTGCGCCGCTCTTGCCGTCGATGGCTGCGCCGGCGGCCGCGCCGATTGCCGTGGCGACGGCGGCGCTGCGCGCGGCGGATTCATCTGCGGCTTGTTGCGCCGTCGTGCCGCCAATCTGCTGGAACGCGTAGCGCTGGCATTCAGCGTCGTCAGAACGGAACTGGTCGAAAGTCTTGCTCGACCCGGGCAGGGCCATCAAGCTTGGGCCGGTCGGCATGCTGGCGCAGCCGCCGAGGATCAGTGCGGCGGCGAGCGCGATCGCAATGTGTGTGTGTTTCATGATCGATTTCTCCGAATCGGACCTGATGCTAAGGTCGAGGCAGGACCTTCATCCATCCGTCCGGACATTCCTTGACATTCGGATAGTAACCGCCTCTCGACTGGCAGTAATACCAGTAGTCGGTCCTTGCGCCTGTCTCCGCGGGCGGGGTTTGTTCAATGTATACGGGCGGTGCTGTGCGCTCGATGACCACGGGCGGATAATAGGGCGGATAGTAATAATAGGGCGGCGGATAGTACCACGGCCCCCAATACGGGCCGACAACCACTCCGACGCCAACACTGCCGTGGTAGTGACCTCTGTCGGCAAAAGCATTGCCGATACCGGCCACGCTCAACATCAGCAATGCTGCAATTGCAAGGAATCGTCTGCTCATGGCATTCCCCTAGCTTCCTTTCAAAATCATGGTCAGCGCAAATATCGCTCGACCAGCTACGATTATTCTGACCTCTTTCACGGGGAAGGGAAGGATTTCCGGGCAACTATTTGTAAGGAATTGTGTCGATTTTTTTCCGGGATCAGCGCGCGAAAATCCAATACGGCTCGCCCGCGGCACCACATCAAGTATCGGGTCGCCTCATCTTAAATTTGACCGTAGGATGTTGTTATGGTTTAATCCTGCCCCTCCAACGGGCGGTTAGCTCAGCGGTAGAGCACTGCCTTCACACGGCAGGGGTCACTGGTTCGATCCCAGTACCGCCCACCAGTAAAATCAAGCACTTAGGCCGCTTTTAAAGTGGCCTTTTTGCTGTGTACGGAAAATATACGGAATAGTGATCTTGTCGTACGAGGCGATTTCTGGCGCTTCATTTCTGACTTCACCCTCATGTTCGCGCTGCTTACAACCAAGTAGAATACCTTCCAGAAAGGGCAAATACGATGCAGTTGTGGGCGGATTATCTCGACAAGCTCAAAGCCGAAGCAGAAATCGTACCGCTACATGGTAATGCCGCGTAGATATCTCTTGTGATAACCCAAACGCCGTTAAGGCAGCGACTGTACGCTGCAAGAAGAAAATTTCCACCTGATACATTGTTGAACAGAATCACAGCACTACTTCTGGAAAATCTGTAATGGACAAGCAGAATGACATCCAATCTCTGTTGAAGATGATCAATCGATTTGTGCCACCCGACCGGTCAGAGGAATTCCGAGTTGAAGTTAAGGATATTTCCACATTACTAAATGAATTTCAGTCATTTTCGATCCCTAACTACGATGATGGCTACGCTAAATATAGGCAAGAACTTGAACGAGACAACCTTTCAAGAGATGAACTAGTTCTACGCCTTGCCGACAGACTAGCTTGGTTTGATGTGGTAGAAGCTCACCGTGCAGCCCTCAAAGCACAGGTGAACCTGAGCAACAAACTACTATCCATATCAAAAAAACTACTCGAACATGCAAGCAGCACATGGAGCATGAGAGAAACACTTTCAGAAGTAGCGGCAGACCTCAATTCGTCGGCTTCATACTATGATGGGATGTCTGATGGCCGTGATAGACAACAATCAGCTTTCGGGAAAAAAGGTGCCGTCACCTTGGACTCTCGCCCCGGCGGTTCGAGAGAAAAACGCGAGAAAATCCGACAGATTTGGGCGACGGGGAAGTACCTAAAGAAGGATGTATGTGCCGAGCAAGAATGCGCAGCTCTTGATATGTCCTTCTCAACGGCGCGCAAAGCACTGCGGAATATGCCCAACCCTCCTTAGCCGCTGCCGGCACAGGCTAGCCGCTGCCGGCACAGGTGATTCTGCCGAGTAACGGAAAAGAGGATCGTGGCACCGTCTTAACTCACATAAGGACGGACGCAATTGAACCACCTTCCCGAAACCGGCTTTCTTCGCCTACGCCAAATCATTGGCGATCCCTTTTCTATTCCGCCGATCCCCCCGCTCATCCCGGTCAAAAAATCCTGCTGGTGGGCCGGCGTCAAGAGTGGACGTTTCCCCAAACCCGTGAAACTTGGGCCACGCATCACCGTCTGGCCTGTCGAGGGTATTCGCGACCTGATCGAGAGTGCAAAAGGGGGCGTCGATGAGTAACCACACGCAACGCATCAGTAGCGCCCTGCATTTCATCGATCCCAGCCAGCGTGACACCTGGGTGCAGATGGGCATGGCCGTCAAATCCGAGTTGGGCGATACCGGCTTCGATCTCTGGGAAAACTGGAGCCGGAACGCCGAATCGTTCAACGACCATGACGCCCGCGACGTCTGGAAAAGCATCCGGGCCGAAGGCAAGGTAACCGTCGGGACGCTGTTCCACGAAGCCAAGGCCAACGGCTGGTGTGATGATGACCTGTACCAGAGGCCGAGCGCCGAAGAACTCGCCGAGCGCCAGCGCATCGCGGCAGAACGTGCGGTGAAGGAAGACGCCGAAATTGCCCGGGAACGTGCCGACACCGCGCAGAACGCCTTGGCGATTCTGAAGGCGGCAACGAACGCGCCGCCCGAGCATCCCTATCTTGTCCGCAAGCAGGTTCTTCCGGTTGCCACCCTGCGCGAGATCGACGCCGGCAACGCGGCAACGATCCTCGGCTATTCACCGAGGTCTGGCGGCGAAGTGCTGACCGGGTGTCTGCTGGTCGTGCCGGTCAAGCAAGGCGACGGCCTATCCACCCTGGAACTGATCGACGGTGAGGGGCGTAAGACCGCCTTGGCCGGACGGGGCAGCAAAGCCGGTGGATACTGGGCAACAGAACGCCTCCCGGAGGGTGACGGTACCGGATTCATCCTGTTGATCGGCGAAGGCGTGGCGACCGTCCTGTCGGCCCGGCAAGCCAGCGGGCATCCAGCCATCGCCGCCTTGTCCTCGGGTAATTTACTGGCCGTAGCGACCGTCCTGCGCTCCCGGTATCCTGCGGCAACGTTGGTCATTCTGGCCGACCTGGTGAAAGCGACCGGGCGGGCCGATCCGCATGCCATCGAAGCGGCTACAGCAGTTGGCGGCAAGCTGGCCGTTCCCGACTTCGGCAGCAATCGCCCACAGGACGCCACAGACTTCAACGACCTGATGATTCTCTCGGGAGTCGAGGCCGTTCAACGCGGGATCGAGAACGCAACGCTTCCGGCAAGTATAGAAGCGCGGACGGTCGAATCGGCTTTGTCAGTAGACAATTCCGCCGACATCCCTTGGACGGCTCCGCAACCGCTGACGGCCAAGATCGAACCCGAACCGTATCCGATCGATGCCTTGCCCGAACCAATCCGGGCCGCGGTCGAAGAAGTCGCCGGTTTCGTCAAGGCACCACTGCCGATGGTGGCGTCGTCGGCCTTGGCTGCCCTGTCGCTGGCCATTCAGGCACACGTCAATGTCAGTCGAGCCGCCCGGCTGCAGGGGCCGGTCGGTCTCTTCCTGCTGACCATCGCCGATTCGGGGGAACGGAAATCGACCTGTGACGGCTTCTTCACCAAGCCGATCCGCGACTTCGAGGCGGCGCAGGCCGAATTGGCCAAACCTATCCTGAGCGATTATCGGGCCGATGTGGAAGCGTGGGAAGCCAAGCGCGCCGGCATCAAGGAAAAAATCCGCCAGCTCGCCAAAAACGGCACGTCGACGCATGACGAGGAAGCGGCCTTGCGCGATCTGGAACATGAGGCGCCGGAACCGCCGCGAATTCCCCGCCTGCTCTATACGGATGCCACTCCCGAGGCCTTGGCGTATGCTCTGGCCAAGCACTGGCCGGCGGCTGGCGTGGTTTCGGCGGAGGCGGGCCTTGTCCTCGGCTCGCATGGCATGGGGAGTGAGTCGGTCATGCGCAATCTGGCCATGCTCAATCAACTGTGGGACGGCGACGGCCTGACTATTGATCGACGTTCGACGGAATCCTTCACGGTACGTGGGGCGCGGTTGACCGTCGCTTTGCAAATTCAGGAACCGACGCTACGCAGCTTCCTCGACAAGACCGGCGCGTTGGCCCGCGGAACCGGCTTCCTGGCCCGTTTTCTGGTGGCCTGGCCGGAATCCACCCAAGGCTCTCGATCCTTTACCGACCCCCCGGAAAACTGGCCGCACCTCGCGACCTTCCATCGCCGGATTGCGGCGATCCTGGAAAAGGAGCCCGCGATGGATGAGGACGGTGCCTTGACGCCGGCACTGCTGTCGCTGGTACCTGATGCCAAAGCCGCTTGGGTGGCCTATCACGATGCCATCGAGAACGAACTCGCCAGCGGGGGCGAACTTTACGACATCCGCGACGTGGCCAGCAAATCGCCTGACAATGCGGCGCGCTTGGCGGCCCTGTTCCATGTGTTCGAACACGGTTACGACGGTCCCATCGGCCGGAACAGCGTCGAGTCGGGCAGCCGGATCGCGGCGTGGCATTTGCTCGAAGCTCGCCGGTTCTTCGGGGAAATGGCCCTGCCGGTGGAACTGGCCAGTGCGGCGCGCCTGGATTCCTGGCTGATTGCACATGCCCGAGCGCATCAGACGCTCGCCGTCGGCAAGAACCACGTCCGCCAGTATGGACCGCTGCGCGAAGGTGGCCGTCTAGAGGCGGCGATTCGCGAACTGGTCGACCTGGATCGGCTGCGGCTCGACAAAGAGGGCAAACGGCTGATCCTCCGGATCAATCCGGCCTTGCTTCGGGAGGTTCTGTGACGCTCCGGGCACTGATCCGCAAACGCGATACCGGCGGCCATGCTACGGCTATTGCTGCTACATCTGCTATGGCACCGGCGCCCACGGCAGGAACTGTAGCAGGAATAGCAACCATAGCAGTAGCAAGCTCTCCGGCTGGTCTCAATGTGGTGAACGTACCGTGGTCGGACAAAGCGGACAATGCCGAGACGTTCGCGGGTTTGGAGCGCGGAAACAAGGAGCAGGACCCGCTTTCCGAACGATGGCCTGGGTCGATCACGGACGTCGGACCGACATCCACGCATTCCGAATTACGAGTAGTTGACGATACCGACGTGGCCGGGGATATCGATTTCTGGCTGTCCTCCGAGCCGGACCTGGAGCTACCCGCGTACTTCGCCGACCTGGCCATGGATACGGCACCGGATGATCGAGCGTACTGCGCGCACTGCTCGAACTTGCGGGGACGCGTCTGCGTGGTAGCCAAACCGGGTGGCGTGGTATCCGCGAAGGTGGGTTACCGACCCGTGACGGACCTCTTGCAGCGTTGTGCGGAGTTTGCTGAGCGTTCGGTTCGTGCAACGCAAACTTCCTGTTGATTTCGGAAAAAGATTGGGGAAAGCGCGATGGGTGGAATAGGGAGTGGCCGGAAAAACGGCGGGCCGCTGATTACCGATTATCAAACAATCGATGTGCGGGTCTTGCAACGCCGTGGCGTATTGACGCCGGGAACACTGATCGGAGCGCACCCTCGGCACGAGACGGGAGAACTTCCGCCGTTGCAGTTGCAGGTCGGCGAAGACTGGATAATTCTGACCTTGCGAAAACGTACCGGCAGCCCCAAGGCGGTCGAGTGTCACAATCACATTCGCCTGGAACATACGCCGTGCAACTACGGCGGCAACCGGCCGTGGTTTCTTTGTCCGTGCTGTAGTCGGCGGGTTGCCCTACTTTATCTTGGCACTACAGGGTATTTCGCCTGTCGTCGCTGTCGGAAACTGGCGTACGGTAGCCAACGGGAAACGGAGGAGGGCCGCGCGCTACGGAAAGTCAGTGCGATTCGTAAAAGATTGGGTTGGCCGCCAGGCGTGGTACGCGGTCATGGCGAGCGGCCCAAAGGAATGCACCGGACGACATTTCGTCGGCTGACGGAACTGCACGACCGTTATGCCGCGGTTGTGTTTGAGGGGCTCTCAGCACGCTGCGATGACATCGAGGAAAAAATTAGTGCCTTGGGTGAAAGCCTGAGGAGAATCTGATTAGCCTGCTCTATAGGCACATATTAGGCAGTAACGGCGTCCGTGATTTTTTACGCCACTCTCGGATGATTCTGAGCTGCCTATCCGGCAGTGACGCTCGGTGTTTGTGAGAATACGTTTCTCGCTCGTTTCTCACCTGCCTATCCGGCAGTGACGTGCGCGGCAGAGGAATTCGAGCGGTGGAACAATTTCTGAGCTGCCTATCCGGCAGTGACGTCATTAAACGCCTCTGACGCCTTCGCCATGTCTTTCTGAGCTGCCTATCCGGCAGTGACGTTGAACTCCGACCAGTAGCGCGCCAGTCGATTTTTCTGAGCTGCCTATCCGGCAGTGACGAACTTAAACGCCCGTTTCGCTTGTGCATCGGATTTCTGAGCTGCCTATCCGGCAGTGACGGTGTGGGCCTCGTCACCGTGTGCGCTCTTGAATTTCTGAGCTGCCTATCCGGCAGTGACGATACTGGAAGACGCTGGCGTTGCCCACGTCGCTTTCTGAGCTGCCTATCCGGCAGTGACGCCGAAGCCGCCGCAACCTTCACCGCAGGCTTTTTTCTGAGCTGCCTATCCGGCAGTGACGCCGGTTCCGGGTTTTCGAAAGTCTAATTTTTTTTTCTGAGCTGCCTATCCGGCAGTGACGATTCGTTTGTTGACAATCCTCGATTTTGACTATTTCTGAGCTGCCTATCCGGCAGTGACGGTATCACTCGCCACAAAATCTTAAGGGTGATCTTTCTGAGCTGCCTATCCGGCAGTGACGAAGAAACAAACGAAGCAAACGAAAACGACAAATTTCTGAGCTGCCTATCCGGCAGTGACGGAGTACGGACAATGTCGGAATCCGACAATTCATTTCTG
>JARKPC010000173.1 GCA_029975435.1 Propionivibrio sp.
CGTTGGGCGGAATCGAAGCTCAAGAACCTCACTGGCGGCGACAAGATCTCCGCGCGCTTCATGCGGCAGGACTTCTTCGAGTTCTTCCCGCAGTTCAAGTTGTTCGTCGCAGGCAACCACAAGCCGGCAATCCGCAACATCGACGAAGCGATGAAGCGGCGACTGCACCTGATTCCCTTCACGATCACCGTGCCGCCCGAGCGCCGCGACAAGCATCTGCAGCAGAAATTGCTGGCCGAGCGTGACGGCATCCTGGCATGGGCGGTTCAAGGGTGTCTCGACTGGCAGCGCCACGGACGACTCGATCCGCCCCGGCGTGTGGTGGAAGCCACCGAGGAGTATTTCGAAGCCGAGGACGCGCTGGGTCGCTGGCTCGACGAGCGCTGCGTGCGCGAAGCCAACGCCAAGTCGCTGACCGCCGAACTTTTCAACGACTGGAAGCAGTGGGCCGACAGTGCCGGTGAGTTTGTCGGCTCGCAGCGGCGCTTCTCCGATCTCTTGATCACGCGCGGGCTGGAGAAGTGGCGCAACAGTGTGGGTGTGCGCGGCTTCCGGGGCGTGGGTCTCAAGGATCCGCCCAAGCCGGCCTACACCCCTTATGCCGACAACTGAACCCCATGACGACACACCGGCCTGACGCTTCCGACGCTCTACATCGTAACTCTCTATACGCGTGCGCGTGCGCGCGTCACGGGGAGTTACGACATGATCCGTCGGAAGCGTCAGACCTGCTCCCAAACAAGGACTGACACCATGACCACGACCATCCTCGCCCTCGATCTGGGCACCACTACCGGCTGGGCGCTGCGCGGCAACGACGGCCATATCACGAGCGGCTCCGAGAGCTTCCGCCCACAACGTTTTGAAGGGGGCGGCATGCGCTTCCTGCGCTTCAAGCGCTGGCTCACGGAGATCAAGCAATCCTGCGACGGCATCGACTGCCTGCATTTCGAGGAAGTGCGACGCCACGTCTCCACCGATGCGGCCCACGCCTACGGCGGGTTCCTGGCCACGCTCACGGCGTGGTGCGAGCACCACCAGATCCCGTACCAGGGTGTGCCAGTCGGCACGATCAAGAAACACGCGACCGGCAAGGGCAACGCGAGCAAGGACGAGATGGTGGCATCCATCCGGTCTCGTGGCCACCAGCCTGCCGATGACAACGAAGCCGATG
>JARKPC010000177.1 GCA_029975435.1 Propionivibrio sp.
GCATTCATGTACGTCGCCTACTGGCCGGTTGCACTCGTAGAAGATCGTAGCCGATAGCTGCCGTCGTCAGTGTGGCGAAGAATCAGATTCCGATCAACAACCAAGGAGTCTGTTATGGAATCCATCAACAAACGCGAAGCCTGGAATAAGGGAAAACTTGTCGGCCAGAAGCCACCCCTCAAACCCAAAGACATCTGGGCCATTCGCATACACCTTCAGAATGCCCATGCCGTTCGCGATCTCGCCATGTTTAACCTGGCCATCGACAGCAAGCTTCGCGGCTGCGATCTCGTCAGTCTGCGCGTCCGCGACGTCACACATGGAAATCAGATCCTCCCGCGGGCCATGGTGATCCAGAGAAAGACCCAGCGGCCGGTACAGTTTGAATTGACAGAGCCAACAAGGGCAGCGGTGTCGGCCTGGCTCGAAAAATCTCATCTGCGAGGCGATCAGTTCCTATTCCCGAGCAGAGTGGCCAAGTCGCCCCACGTCTCGACACGCCAATATGCGAGGATTGTGCATCATTGGGCTGAATCTGCCGGGCTGGATTCATCGGCGTACGGAACACACTCGATGCGGCGCACGAAGGTAACCCTGATCTACAAGCGCACGAAGAATCTGCGGGCCGTTCAGCTGTTACTTGGCCATTCCAAGCTGGACTATGTCCAGTGCCAGACTATGTCCCGCAGTCTTTGCATACACAAGAAACTCTGCCTGCAAATGAGTTTTGCGGGACATAGTTGGTGCGCGTTATAGGCCCTTCAGGAACGCGAGAAGAGAATCATCGGGCCGATACCGGCCGGGTTTCCCCTCTGGTGGTGTCGTCTTGTCGAGAACGGCCTGCTTCATTGCCAAATCGGCATCCAGATAGATTTGTGTGGTCTCAATCGACTCATGCCCGAGCCACAATGCGATCGTCGATTGCTCGACGCCCTCTTGCAGTAAATCCATGGCTGTCGTGTGGCGCAACACATGCGGGCTCACCCGTTTGCCGTTCAGAGACGGGCATTTCACAGCTGCCGTCTTGACATGCTTGCTGAGCAAGTAATGGACTCCATGGGGACTTAGCTTGCCACCGCGTGCGTTGGGGAACAGAGGCTGACCTTTGGCCAGCGGCGGCTCTCGTGCCCATGCAGCCAGCACGGCGCGAGTATTTTTGCTCAATGGCGTGCATCGCTCCTTGCGCCCCTTGCCGATCACCCGAACATGGGCGCCAACGCCGAGATGCAAGTCATCATGCCGCAGACCTGTCAGCTCAGACAGCCTCAATCCGGTCTGCACTGCCAATAGCAGCAAGGCGTGATCACGGCGCCCCGACCAGCATTTCTGATCCGGGGAAGCCAGCAATGCCTCGACTTCCTGTCGGCTGAGGAATGGCACCAACGTGCGCGTGTGCCGCTTGGCCGGAATCGCCAGAACGCGCTGGATCTGCGCCGAATGCGTTGGTGCTTCAAAGGCCGCAAAGCGGAAGAATGAATGCACAGCCGTCAGCCGCAGGTTGCGCGTGCGGGCAGCGATGCCTCGTTCACGCTCCATCTCGTCAAGGAAAGCCATCACCAGCGGCGCATCAATGTCATCCAACAGCAATGCCGATGGTGCCTTGCCCAAACGGTTCTGTACGAATTGCAGCAACATCTTGAAACTGTCGCGGTAGGAGGCAATCGTGTGCGCACTGGCTTGGCGCTGCTGCATCAGGCGCTGAGTGAAGAACTGCTCCAGAAGAACGCCGAAGTTGGTTTGGCCGCTCATGACGACTCTCCCCAACGCCGCTCAAGTCGGGCCATCGCTTCGGCCATGAGTTCAGGGTTGCCGCTCAAATACCAATAGGTGC
Source organism: Propionivibrio sp. (assembly GCA_029975435.1). Classification (GTDB taxonomy): domain Bacteria; phylum Pseudomonadota; class Gammaproteobacteria; order Burkholderiales; family Rhodocyclaceae; genus Propionivibrio. Next base: position 1,832 of record JARKPC010000177.1, read on the forward strand.
CGGATACACAGACATGCCCGAGGTAGGTCGACAGCAGCGGCATCTCACGCCCGGGATCTTTGCCCGTCTGGTACCACCGCGTCAGCGTCTCGACGGCGAAGCGATGTCTGAAGTCATGCAGCCGTGGCCCCTTGCTTGTACCGACCGCGCGCAGGCCTGTACTGTGTGACAGCGTGTAGAAGGTTCGATGGACATGTCCGCTGTCGAGCCGATTGCCTCGGCGCGTGACGAACAGATAGGCAGAGACCTCATGTTGGAAGAACTGTGCGCGTCGTTCGATGTAATCGGCCAAGATCGCGCAGGTGGAAGGATGAATCGGTACCAGCCGCCACTGACCGAACTTGGCACCACGAATCGTCAGAACCGACTCCTTGATGTCGACGTCGGCAAGCTTGAGATTCAGGGCTTCGGATAGACGCATGCCTGTGACACTGAGCAGGCCGATCAAACTATGGAATACCCATGGGCGCAGAGGTGTCGACGGCCAGGCCACAGGAAGTTCCAACGCCGCATCCAACAGCCGCCTGATCTCGTCTGCGGTGTACAGGTGCGGTCTGGCACGCGTGGAGCGGTGCGGCAATAGTCCGAGCGGGGGTATCTCTGTCCGGCTATCGGTGGCGCTGCGATGGCGGGCGAAGCCACGCACGAAGCAAAGCCGCCGCGCCCACTCGGCGGGTTGTACCGATGCACATTGCGCCCATTCAAGTGCCAGACAAACGGTGATATGGCCAACGTGGCGTTCTTCCATGAAGCCGACGAATCGCGGCAACAACAGCCCTTCGTCATGCATCTTGTAGCCCAGTCCCCGGCGCAGATCGATGTATTCCTGTAGGGCTTCGCGTAAGGTATTCATCGCGCACTCCCCGGCCAAGTCATCACAATGGTTCTCAGCGCATCCAGATCTACCTTGGCATAGATGCTGGTGGTCTGCGGGCTGCGGTGGCGCAGCACCTTTCCGATCTCGGGCAACGATGCCCCTTGCCGCAGCATGTGAGCCGCCAAGGCATGTCGGAATTGATGCGAGCCACGATGCGGTGCATCGACCTTGGCGCGCTCAAGTGCATAGCGCACGATTGAACCCACACCGTCCGATCCGTCCAGCAAACCGCGAATCGGTGCCATGGAACGAAGAAAGAGGTGCCGGTCCCCACAGGCCGGTCGACCGTATTGCAGATACGCGGCGACGGCTGTGCCAACATCAGTAGGCATTGGCAGCAGACTTTGCCGTCCTCCCTTGCCGTAAATGCACAGTTGCGCATGGTCCCAGTCGATGTCGTCCAAACTCAGCCTGATGATCTCGCAGGCGCGCAATCCGAGGCGAGCCAGAAGCAACAGTACAGCTCGATCACGGAGTCCGACCGCAGTCAATGGATTGCAACTGTCGATTGCACGCTGTGCATGATCGGCAGAGATTGCTTTGGGAATCGGCGGTGTGGTTGTCCATGTGGCGACCGACGGTACGCTGGCGACGAGTCCGGCAGTGACCTCGCCACGAAATTCGCAGAAGCGTAAGAACGACCTCAGTGCATTGGTTACCCCTTTTACGGCTGGCGGCGCCATGCGCCTCGACTCTCGTTGAACGAACGCGATAGAGTCGCTCGGACGAAGTTCATGCAGGCAGACTTCAGCTTTACCGAAACGCCAGATCAGAAACTGCCTGCACAACCTGGTGTAGGAGGCAACCGTAGCCTCCGCCAGCCCTTGATTTCCTCGCAAGTGTTGAGCAAACTCGGCAGTGACGTGGTCGACAGCCGTCGTATCTGCGGTTGAGGCTGCGCAGAGCCCTCGTTCTCGCAGGAAGATCAACAGCAGAGACAACGCTTTTCGTTCTTGCCGACGTGTCTCGGGACGTCGTGAGCGACGTCGGGCGCGACTGCGCTGAAATCGCTCGATGTCTTTGTCAGTCAATGATTCAATGCCAGCCTCATGCCCCTCGCACCATCGGCATAAGGCCAATGCGTGTCTTGCCACGATGCAGGCATAGCCCTCTGAGTATTGCTGCGCACTTAGCCATTTGACGAACGAGCTGAGGTGCTCAGCGGACGTGCCGCCAATTACGCGGACCCGCGCATCGGCTATTTCGTAGGTATGTTCCAAGATGTTCTCCTTGCGGGCGAAATTGCCCAACAAAGAGAATGACTATCTCCAGCGAGATCACCGCATGTCTATAGCAGGTCAGGGCGTTATGAACCCACGGGACATAGTCTGGCACTGGCCATAGTCCAGCCTATGTCCTTCAGTACATAGACTGGAAAGCACGGTCCGATACCTTGGTATCGAAGTCGATGACGCGCTGGAAATTTCGGAGCAGACAGAAATCTAGCAATCCTGCTGGGTGAAGGACGACGTGACCGTCCTCCTGCCGAGAAGACTATTATTAGGAACTGAATCTGAGTATTGGTCAAGACTGTACATTTTTTCCTGTCGCGAGTTTTCAATCTGTCCGGATCTGTAGCACGCAAACTGTCCGGTCGTCATAGTCACCGAGAGGAGGTGACGCATGAGACGAACGGAACTGCTACAGGAGATCAGGCAGATGAGATTCGAGGAAGCGTACGGAGGGTGGAACGCGGGGCGGCTGACGCAGGAGGAAGCGGCACAGCTGCTGGGGGTAGGCGAACGCAGTTTCCGGCGGTACGTGGTGCGCTATGAGGCCGAGGGGCTGGAAGGTCTGATCGACCGGCGTCTGGAACAGCTATCGAACCGGCGGGCGCCGGTGGATGAAGTGATGGCGGTAGTCGAGCGCTATCGTGACCGCCACTTGGGCTGGAACGTGCGGCACTTTCATAGCTGGTATCGGCGGGAAGGCGGTGTGCGCAGCTACAGCTGGGTCAAGAGCCGGTTGCAAGAGGCGGGCGTGGTGGAGCGGGCCAAACGGCGTGGCACGCACCGCAAGAAGCGGGAACGCTGTGCCTTGCCGGGGATGATGATCCACCAGGACGGCAGCCGGCACGAGTGGGTGGCCGGCCAGGTGGCGGACCTGATCGTGACGATGGACGATGCCACGAGTTGGCACTACTCGATGTTTCTCGTGGAAGAAGAAGGCACCGCATCGAGTTTTCGCGGCGTGCGCGAGGTGGTCGCTCAGCAGGGGCTGTTTTGTTCGTTCTACAGCGACCGGGGCAGCCATTACTGGACGACGCCGGAAGCGGGCGGCAAGGTCGATCGCGAACACCCGACGCAGTTCGGGCGGGCGCTGAAGCAGTTGGGCATCGAGATGATTCCAGCCTACTCGCCGGAAGCGCGCGGACGTTCCGAGCGGGCCTTTGCCACGCATCAGGATCGTCTTCCCAAGGAACTGGCGGCGGCCGGCGTCACCGACATGGAATCGGCCAACCGCTACATCGCCGAGGTCTATCTGCCGGCGTTCAACGCCGAATTCGCCGTCGCGGCGCGCGAGGCCGGATCGGCGTTCGTGCCGTGGGTCGGTGGCGGTCTCGACGACATCCTGTGCGAGCAGCACGAACGCGTCGTCGGCCACGACAACTGCGTGCGCTTCGATGGACTGTCGCTGCAGATTCCGGCCGACCGCTATCGCTGCCACTACGTCAAGGCGCGCGTACGCGTGCATCGCTACGCCGACAATAATCTGGCCGTGTTCCACGGACCGCGCAAACTGGCCGATTATGCGGCCGATGGCAAACCGATGATCACAGTGTCAAGAAAGGCCGCCTGAACCGTCCGCCAGGCGCGCCGCTGGGATCGGAAACCGGCTCCGGGCTACGCCCTCCGCCGCTTTCCGATCCCAGCAGAAAAAGCGGACAATTCATGTGCTACGAAACCGGACAAGTCTAAAAACTCCCAACA
>JARKPC010000187.1 GCA_029975435.1 Propionivibrio sp.
CCGTGCACTTCCTCGGCAAGACGGGCGGCAACATTCCGATGTGCACCCTGGCCGACATGACGCGCGAAGTCAGCAAGCTGCTCGAAGGAAAGTAATATGGACACGCTGGCAGAGTATTACGGCAAGACATTGAAGTTCGACAAGTTCTTTGCCTACTGCCCGGGTTGCGGGCACGGCATCGTCACGCGTCTGGTCGCCGAGACCATCGAAGCGCTGGAGCTCCGGGAACGGGCCATCGCCGTGGTCGGCATCGGCTGCGGCGGCTTCTCCCATCACTACATGGACATCGACGCCATCGAGGCGATGCACGGCCGGTCGCCGGCCGTGGCCGTCGGCTACAAGACGGGAATGCCGGACAATATCGTCTTCACCTATCAGGGCGACGGCGACATGAGCGCCATTGGCCTGGCGGAGTTGCTGCACGCCGCCAATCGGGGCGCTCCGATCACCTGCATCATGGTCAACAACTCCCTGTTCGGCATGACGGGTGGCCAGATGTCGCCCACCAGCGTCGTCGGCCAGGTGACCGCGACCACGGCCAAGGGCCGCGACACCCACCTGCACGGCTATCCCCTGCTCGTGCCGGAACTCATGCGCGCCATGGAAGGGGTCGCCTATCTCGCCCGGGAAACCGTGGTGGACGTCAAGAGCATCAACAAGACAGCCAAGAGCATCCGGAAAGCATTCGAGTGCCAGATAAAGGGACTCGGCTTCTCGTTTGTGGAAGTCATCGTGCCCTGTCCGACCGGTCTGAAGATGAATGTGCAGGATGCCTATGCATGGTGTTCCAAGGATAGCCTTGGATACTTCAAACCCCAAGTCTTCACCAACAAGCTAGAGCAGACGTCATGAGATACAAGTGCGCATTTGCGGGTTCTGGCGGCCAGGGTGCAGCCTTGATGGCCAAGCTCGTTTGCCTTGCCGGCATCAAGGAAGACAAACAGGTGGTCATGACGCAGACCTATGGCATCGAGCAGCGCGGCGGCGACTCCACGGGCTACGTCATCGTCTCCGAGGAAACCATCGGCAACCCGATCGTCGAGGACGATGCCGACATCGCCGTCGCCATGAGCGACAGCATCTACCAATCGACGCTGGAAGCCGTCCGGGACGGCGGCACGCTGTTCGTGAACAGTTCCCTGGTCAGGGAGAAGCTGGATCGGCCGGGCGTCAAGCAATTGCACGTCCCCGTTTCCGAAATGGCCCAGGACATGGGCAACGTGCGCGTCGCCAACATCATCATGCTTGGCGCCGTAGTCGAGGCCACGGGCATGTTGGGCTCCGATACGGTCAAGGCCACGTTGACCGAAACACTGGGCAAGAAAAAGGCGGCCCTTGTGAAAGTCAATATGGAGGCGCTGGACAAAGGCATCGAGGCCGCCAAAAGGGAAATGCACAAATGAGCGCACAGAAAAAGAAGCTTCTGATTGAACAAGCTCGCTGCAAGTCCTGCGGCCTGTGCATCACGTTCTGCCGCCAGCATGCGCTGAGCATCGGAACTGAACTCAATCAGCAGGGATATGCCTACGTCGTCGTCAATCCGGAGGAATGCACGCTTTGCAACAACTGCCGCGTGGTCTGCCCGGACGTTGGCATCAGCGTCGTCGAAGTCGACGAGATCATGGAGCAGGGGGAAATCAATGTCTGATCTGACGCCTCTTTTCCGGCCGAAAAGCGTCGCTCTCATCGGAGCCTCGTCGGATACCAAGAAGTATGGATATTGGACGGCCAAGAGTCTCATCGACAACCGGTTCGATGGCGATCTCTACCTCATTTCAAAGACATCGGCCGACGACATTCTGGGGCACAAGCCCTATGCCAGCATTGTCGACGTGCCGGGTCCGGTGGATCTCGCCATCGTCGGCGTCGCGCCGAAATACATCCTCCCCGTCCTGCAGGAGTGCGTCGACAAGGGCGTCAAGGTGGTGATCGTCGTTGCCACCGGTTTCGGCGAGACCGGCGCCGAGGGCAAGGAACTCGAAGAGAAAATGCTGGCCGTCGCCCGGCAGTCCGGCATGCGCGTGATGGGTCCCAACTGCATGGGACTGTTCAGCGCGCCGGCCAGCCTCAATGCCAGCATCATCGACCTGGCCAAGGGGCACATGGGACTGGTGCTGCAGAGCGGCAACTTCGGCATCGATATCAACATCAACGCCAAGTCGCGCGGTCTCGGCTACAGCGGCTGGGCCACCATCGGCAACCAGATCGATCTGCGGTTCGCCGACTTCGTGGAATACCTCGGGCAGGACGACGCCACCCGTATCGTGCTGATGTATATGGAAGGCCTGCGCGTTTCGTCGGTTGACGACGGGCGGCGGTTTCTCGAGAAGGCTCGCCGGACGGTGCTCGAAAAGCCGGTGGCGGCGATCAAGATCGGCCGTAGTGCCGCCGGCATCCGGGCGGCGGTATCGCACACCGGCTCCCTCGCCGGCAGCGAACAGATCTTTGACGCGGCGCTCAACCAGGCCGGCGTTATCCGCGTGAATTCGCCGAACGAACTGCTCGACGTGGGCGAAGTCTTCTCGCGCTGCAAGATTCCGCGCGGAAACCGCATCGCCATCCTCACCGACGGCGGCGGGCATGGCGTCATCGCCACGGACACCGCCGAACAGTTCGGGCTGGACGCGTTCGTGCTCTCCGAGGCAACGCAGGAGAAGCTGCGCGCCATCCTCAAGCCTCACTGCCCGATCAAGAATCCCGTCGACCTTGCCGGCACGCCGGAAGGGGACATGTGGGTGTTCGACCGTTGCGCGGAGGTGTTGCTTGCCGACCCCGAGGTGGACGGTCTGCTGATCGTCGGTCTCTACGGCGGCTACTGCGATCTGTCGGAGGAGTTCCGCCAGCTTGAAATGGACGTCGCCAAGAGCCTGGTGCAAAGGGCGGCCGCCTCGGACAAGCCGGTCATCATGCACTCCATCTACCAGTCTCAGCGCCCCGAGAGTCTGGTTTACATCTCCCAGCATGGCTTCCCCGTATACGGGGCCATCGATTCCGCCGTCCGCGCGATGGGTGCCCTGGTCGGCTTCACCGAACGGCAGGAGAGAATCCGGGACGAGCTGGCTGCCACCCCGCCGATCCTGCCCGCCGACCGCCATGACCCGGTGAAGCGCATCTTCGACAAGGTGCGCTCGGAGAGGCGCGTCAACCTCGTCGAGACCGAAGCCCGCGACGTGCTGCGCGCCTACGGCTTTGACCTGCCGGCGCACGCGCTCGCCAAGAGCGCCGACGAGGCGGCGGCGCGCTTCGCCGAGTTGGGCGCCGCCAAGGCGGTGATGAAGATCGTCTCGCCGGACATCCTGCACAAGACGGATGCCGGCGGCGTCATCCTCAACGTCGACTCGGCGGCCAAGGCCCGCGAAGCCTACGACCAGCTGATCGCCAATGCCCTCCGCTACGACCCCGACGCCGACATCTTCGGCGTCATGCTGACGCCCATGCTGGCCGGCGGCGTCGAGTGCATCATCGGCAGCAGCCATGACGTCACCTTCGGCCCCACCGTCATGTTCGGCCTCGGCGGCATCTTCGTCGAGGTGCTGAAGGACGTGTCGTTCCGCGTCGCGCCGATCAATGCCCCCGAGGCGGGCAGGATGGTGTCGGAAATCAAGGGCTTTCCGTTGCTGACCGGCGTGCGCGGCAAGAAGGGGGTGAACATTCCCGCTCTGGTCGAGGCGGTCAGCAAGCTCTCCCACATGGTGGCGGAACTGACCGACGTGGCGGAGGTGGATCTCAATCCCGTTTTCGCCACCGAACAGGGCATCGACATCGTCGACGCCCGGATCGTCCTCCATCCGTCGCGCAAGAAGGACTAGCCCGATCCAACCGGCGGCGGACCGGTCCTCCGCCATGGCTGTCTCCACCTTCGGGAAATACCCCAGCCGGACTTCCGGCTCGCCCGGAATGGAGCAGTCATGGCGGCGGGTCGCCCGCCGCGGCATCGGGCATCAAGAGACAAGGAGACATGCCATGTCCGTCGAGCTTATCAGCAGCCCCGAGCTTCCGAAGGCCGTCGGCCCCTATTCCCAGGCCACGAGATGGGGCAACCTCATCATGACCTCCGGCCAGATCGCCATCGATCCCGAGACCGGCAAGACCGTCACGGAGATCAGGGCCGCCACCCGGATGGTGCTCTCCAACCTGCTGGCCGTCGTCGTGGCCGGCGGCGGCAGGCTGGACACGATCACCAAGGTCGATGTCTACCTGAAAGACATTGGAGAATTTGCATCGTTCAATGAAGTCTATGCCGAATTCTTCGGGAGCCACAAGCCGGCGCGCGTGACGGTGCAGGTGGCCGACCTGGCGGCGGGGGCCACCATCGAGGCGGCCTTCATCGCTCTTGCGGTAGCGTAGCGGGCAGCCACTGGAATGCTGCATACCCAATCGGAAAAACAAGAAGAGTTGCGGAACCAGGACAAGATGGGAGGCAAGAATGACATCAAGCGCCGGCTATTCCCGGATAAGCTATGAAGAGGCGCCGCTCTCCGCAGTGCACAAGAAACTGGCGGTCGGCGTTTTCCTGGGACAGATCACCGACGGCTATACACTCAGCATTGTCGGCGCCGCCCTGTCGCTGGCGGCTGTCCCCTTGGGGTTGAACAGTTACTGGATCGGGCTCATCGGCGCGGGGGCGTTGCTGGGCATCCTGTTCGGCAGCCTCAGCATCGGTACGCTGGCCGACAAGATCGGCCGCAAGTTCCTGTTCACATTCGTGATGTTCATATTCTGTTCCTTGTCCGTGGTTCAATTCTTCATTTCCGACCCGCTCCTGCTGACCGTCGTGCGATTCGCCATGGGCTTCACGATCGGCAGCGATTATGCGGTATGCCCCTCGCTGTTGACCGAATGGTTTCCCGCGCGCTCGCGTGCGCGGACCATCAGCTCCTTCCTGATGTTCTGGATCATCGGCTTCGTCAGCGCCCCGTTCCTGGGCATCCTTGTCGGCGATCTCGGCGAGAATACCTGGCGCTGGATTCTGGCCTCGTCGGCCGTCCCGAGCGGGCTGGCCTTCCTGTGGCGTTTCGCAACCCGCATTCCCGAGTCGCCGAGCTGGCTTGCCAAGAAAGGGCGCATCCGGGAAGCCGAGGCCCTTATCCGCGAACACCTGGGACCGAATTACGGCCTGCCGGCGGTCGACCTGGAAAAGGAAGTGGCTTCAGGCTCGTGGTTCGGCCTGTTCGGCCCGAAACTCTGGCGCCATTCGGTTGTTGGCGGCGTTTTCTACGCAACCCAGGTTTTCCCCTTCTTCGGCTTCGGCATCTTCCTTCCCCTCGTCCTGGCCAGCCTCAAGATCGAAAATCCGAACGCGCCCGACATCATGTACAATGTCTGCATGGTCCTCGGCGTCTTGTTCGGCATCTGGTGGACGTCGAAGGTGACCAGGGTATTCCATCTGCTGTCGACCTACATCGTCTGCATCGGCCTGCTGGTTACCATGATCGTCTGGCAGGATATGCCGGCCCAACTTAGCGTCACCTTGCTTGCAGCCTTTGCACTGACGCTCGCCGCCGCTGCCGTATTGGAAAATACCTATCCGCCGGAGCTGTTCCCGACCGAACTCCGCGCTTCGGGAATCGGCTTCTGCACGGCGGTGAGCCGTTGCGGCGCCGCAGCGGGAACGTTCCTGCTGCCCGTCCTCAACGAGCACTATGGCATCTATGCCTCGCTCACTTCGAGCGTCGTCTCCCTGATGATCGGCGCCCTGGTCGTCTACCTTTGGGCACCGGAAACGTCAAACCTCGTTACCGCAAAAGTGAAAGGCAGAGAAGCGCTCGCCCCCTGAACCGGGGAGAGGCAATTCACCTGTCGCTTGCCAAGTAAAATCGGAAAGAACAACGCGCGTCCTGCGCGAACGACTTGCGCTGCGACCAGCACAGCCTTTGTCGCGGCGTGACGATCGAACGCGGCCCGGCGCCGCCGCACCGACCCCAGCACTCAAGCGCCGTTGTGGAATGACCCGACAAAACAGGAGGTAAACATGATCGGAAACCCCAGTTATCCACGGTTGAACTACGAGGAAGCACCGCTTTCTCCGTTCCATAAGAAGATTGCCATCGGCGTGTTCATGGGCCAGATCACCGATGGCTATACGCTCTCCATCGTCGGAACGGCCCTGGTCGCGGCGAAACCTCTGGGCTTGACCAGTTACTGGATGGGGCTCATCGGGGCCGGCGCATTGCTGGGCATCCTGTTCGGCAGCCTGGGCATCGGTGCTCTGGCGGACAAGAGTGGCAGGAAATTCCTGTTCGGCGCAGGCATGCGCGTCTTTG
>JARKPC010000192.1 GCA_029975435.1 Propionivibrio sp.
CGCCGCCGGATCGGATTTCTCCGCGGCGCTCGGCGCGATGATCGCCGCGGCGGAACAGGGCTGGCAGTCGACCCAGGCCCTGCAGGCGCGCATCGGCCGCGCCGCCCGCCTCGGCGAACGCTCCACCGGCGTCCTCGACGCGGGGGCCACGTCGTGCTTCCTGCTGCTCAAAACCCTCGCCTCTTCTCTCCAACAGCGCATCGGTTGATCTGGCCAATGAATCTTGACGCCACCGACTTCATCGGGAAGGGGCTGAACCGACCCGAATGCGTGCTGTGCACAGCGCGCGGCGACATCTATGCCGCCGACTGGCGCGGAGGCGTCGCGCACATCCTGCCCAATGGGGAACAGCGGCTTTACACGGGAACGGCCCCGGACGGGCGCTGCCTCCGTCCCAACGGCATCGCCCTCGAACCCGACGGTTCCTTTCTCGTCGCGGATCTCGGGGAAGAAAAAGGCGGCGTCTTCCGCCTCACGCGCGAAGGCGGCGTCAGTGTTTTCCTCGAGCGCGTCGACGGTGTCGAACTGCCACCCAGCAACTTCGTATTTACGGATCACGCACAACGCACCTGGATTACCGTCAGCACGCGGCATGCTCCGCGTGCGGAGGCCTATCGGCCTGACATCGCCGACGGTTTCATCGTCCTGGCCGACAGCAAAGGCGCACGCATCGTCGCCGACGGACTCGGTTATACCAACGAAGCGGCCATCCACCCGGACGGGAACTGGCTCTACGTCAACGAGACGTTCGGCCGCTGCCTCGTGCGCTTCCGTCTCAACCGCGATGGCGGCCTTACCGACCGCGAGGTCGTCACTGAATTCGGCGAGGGAACCTATCCGGACGGACTGACCTTCGACGCCGACGGCGGCGTGTGGATCACCAGCATCATCAGCAACCGTGTCATTCGCGTTCTGCCTGGAGGGCGTCAGCAACTGATGCTTGAAGACGCCGATGCGGACCATCTCGAGTGGACAGAAACGGCATTTCAGGCCAACCAACTGGGACGCCCGCATCTCGACCGCGTCCGCAGCAAGCGGCTCAGGAATATCTCGAGCCTGGCCTTCGGCGGGCGCGATCTGCGCAAGATTTACCTAGGTTGCCTGCTGGGCGACAGCATCGCGTGCTTCCGCCAGGAGATCGCCGGGTATCCGCCGGCTCACTGGGATTTCAGCTGAATGCCGACCGTGCCCCAACGCCAGGAAAGCACGACGCTGGCCGATCGCGTCTATGAGGAGATCCGCAGCCGTATTCTCTACCGGCAGTGGGGCGACGGTCATCATGCGCTCGAACAGGAGATCGCCGAAGACCTCGGCGCAAGCCGGACTCCCGTTCGCCAAGCCTTGTCACGCCTGCAAAGCGACGGCCTGATCAAGATCGTCCCGCGGCACGGTATCCGGGTTCTTCCGATGTCGCCACGGGAAGTGCGAGAAACCTACCAAGTCTTCACCCGCCTCGAATCCCTGGCCGTCGAACTTTCCGCTGCCAGACACCCGACCCGCGACGAATTCGAGCCGCTGGAGCGAGCCAACCATGAAATGGCGATAGCGCACGCGGCAGGGGACGTCGAGACATGGACACGCGCCGACGAAGCCTTCCATTACCACCTCGTTGCCCTGTCGGGCAATCGTGTCCTGAACGAGGTGCACCAGAACTTCTGGGGACGCGCCCTGCGCGCGCGTCTGACGATGCTTTCGCTGATGTCCCCGCCGGCCCGCTCGACCGGCGAGCATGCCCAACTCCTGACGGCCATCCGCGAAGGCAACCCCGCGCTGGCCCGCGCGAGGCTCGAAGCGCATTTCGAGCCCATCATCTCCTATGTCAATGCACTGAAGGACCAGGGCATCATGAGTCCGTATTGACGCACGACTTCTGGATAAAAACCATGCCCATCAAACCCCATTTTGATATCGCCGTCCTTCCGGGTGACGGCATCGGCCCGGAGGTGATGGCCAGTGCCGAGAGCGTCCTGCGCGCCGTCGAGCCATGCATTGGCGTCCGGTTCCACCTCGACTACCAGCGGGCCGGCGCACAGCATTATCTGGATACCGGAACCGCGCTTCCCGATTCGACGCTTGCCGCCTGTGAAAAGGCCGACGCCATCCTGTTCGGAGCCATGGGCCTGCCGCATGTGCGCGGCAAGGATGGGACAGAGATCATTCCCCAACTCGATCTCCGCTTCCATTTCGATCTGTATGCCGGCGTTCGGCCGATCCGCACGTTTCCCGGATTGCCGATCCCCTTGAACGACCCGAGGGCTTCCGGAATCGATATCGTTCTGGTCCGCGAGAACACCGAAGGGCTGTTTCATGCGCGCGGTCGTGCCGAAATCCATGGCGCTCCGGGCCATGAGACCGAGGTGCTGGACACGATGAGGATCAGCCGCCAAGGCACGGAGCGCGTCTGCGAATACGCTTTCCGCCTCGCCGAGCGCCGTGCAGCGACCAGGCGCCGCCCCGGGCGCGTAACCAGCATCGACAAGGCCAACGTATTTACGTCGATGGCGTTCTGGCGCCGGATTTTCGAGGCGACGGCGTGCAGGCATCCGACCGTTAGCGCAGACAGCGCATACGTCGATGCCATGGCGCTCAACCTGCTGATGAAACCGTGGACCTACGATGTGATGGTGACGGAAAACATGTTCGGCGACATCCTGTCCGACCTCATGGCCGGACTGGCCGGCGGCATGGGCATGGCGCCTTCCGGTGACATCGGCGACCGGCACGGGTTATTCCAGCCGGCGCACGGCACGGCGCCCGACATCATGGGACAGGGCCGAGCCAACCCAACCGCGATGATCCTGTCGGCGGCCATGATGCTGCACTGGCTGGGCGAAAGAAGCGGCGACAGCCGCCTGACCGACGGTGCCGCACTGATGGAAAAGGCGATTGAGACCGTCTTCGCTGACGGCCAGATTCGCCCCTTCGAATTCGGCGGCCCCCACGGGTCAGTCGAGGTCACACGGGCCGTAATCAACAAGATTGGGGCAGGCGGGAATTTGTGACGTCAGGCACTGGCGCGGCCTCTTGACTTGCCTTCACTGTTTTTGAGCCGCTGCATGGACGCGGCAATGTGCCTGGCCATCAAATTCGCTGCAGCTTCGCCGTCGCCGGCTTTCATCAGCGAGAGTATCTGCTGGTGGTCATTCAGTTCTTCCACCATTACTTTCTCGTCAATGTGTTTGAAAAAAATATCGCGTCGCACACTGACCAGTTTGTCCTTTAACTGATCGACAACGCCGATGAGAATCCTGTTTCCGGCAATCCTGAAGAGATTGTAGTGAAAGGAGAATCCAAGCTCGAAGTCGTAGTTCTTTTCGCGGAGCGCGCGAAAACAGGCATCAAGCACACCCTGCAAAACGGCAAGATCCTCAGCGGTCGCGCACTCAGTGGCAATCTTGACGACCCCCGGCTCCATGACGAGTCTGGCCTGCATGATTTCCGCCAAGGACACGGCCTCTTCGGGTTGCCCGGACTGATGGAAATGGCCGATCCGGGCAACGGCGTTTTCGGCGACATACGTGCCGCTCCCGCTCTTCGCCCGCAGTATCCCGATCAACGCAAGCGCCTTGATCGACTCGCGAATGGAGTTCCGGCTGACCTCGAACAATTCGGAGAGTTCGATCTCTCCGGGAATACGCTCTCCCTCCTTCCACGTGCCGCCGGAAATCATCTCCAGGATCTGGTTGCTGATTTCCTCGTACAGATTCTTGCGCCGCGCCGGCTTAATCATGTGATGCACTCACAGTACCAAATGTCGTACATTCTGACCCAGAAGAACTCGCATATCAACCGCTGCAAGGATCTCCGAACCTTCCGTTGTGCATAGGCCATGGGGCCGAGGTTCTTC
>JARKPC010000193.1 GCA_029975435.1 Propionivibrio sp.
CGTTGGAGATCAGCTCGCGCAGGAAGATCTCCTTGTTGCTGTACAGCGAGTGGATCATCAGGTTGAGCAGTTGCTTGACTTCGGCCTGAAAGCCCAGGGTTTCCTTGTTGGCGCCCATTGAATAACTCCGTATGACGAGGATTGTGATGAATTGACAGACGAGACGTGCTCACTCCGAACGCGCGCGGCGCCGGATGGTGCGCGCTAGTTGGGGGCAACACGACGGTTTTCAAGCCCCGAAACGCGGGGGCAGTTCCGCTGCCGAGAGCCGGTTTGGCTACTGCGGAAAGGCTTCTTCGGCCGAGTCCGAAACGTGAACTTCGATGTTGGCCTTGCCCAGCTCAGCCAGAATGCTCTCCGGTGGCTGGCGATCCGTAAACAACACATCGATCTCGGAAATATGACAAAGACGAACCATCGGATTGCATCCGAACTTCGTGTGGTCGGTGACCAGGATGATCTGCCGGGCGTTTTCGATGATGGCCTGCGCGACGCGGACTTCGCGGTAATCGAAATCCAGCAGCGTCCCGTCGGCGTCGATCCCTGAAATACCGATGATTCCGTAGTCCACCTTGAACTGCCGCACAAAGTCGATGGTCGATTCGCCGATCACTCCGCGGTCCGTGCGCACAACGCCGCCGGCAACGATGACCTCGAAATTGGGGTTATCGCACAACAGGGAGGCGACGTTCAGGTTGTTGGTGATCACCCGCAGGTTCTTGTGATCGCGCAGCGCCTTGGCCACTTCCTCGGTAGTCGTCCCGATGTTGATGAACAGCGAGGCGTTGTCCGGGATGTAATCGGCGACCATGCGGGCGATGCGGATCTTTGCTTCGTGATTGAGAATCTGCCGGGTCGGGTAATCGACGTTCTCCACGCTCGACGCCAGGCCGGCTCCGCCGTGGTAGCGGCGCAACAGTCCCTTGTCGCACAACTCGTTGATGTCGCGACGGATGGTCTGCGCCGTCACCTTGAAAGCCTTGCTCAACTCATCGGTCGACAGAAAACCGCTCTGGTTAGCCATTTCGATGATGTCGAGATGGCGCTGGCTGAGGTTCAGTTGCGAAAGCCGCGTTTTCATTCCCACTCCCCTAGTTCAAGCCTGAACGGCACTTTGGTCACCACCGGAACACTGCCGCGACCATTTTCAATTTTTTGGAAAGCCGCATCAATACGCGTTGATTCTAACCGACGATCCCATTGGAAGCATCCAGAGGAACATCGAAAAGCCATTGACAAAGGCAAGAACACGTCATAATGTTCGTTTCCGAATATTTTACGTTCGTTTGAACAACAACATGAACTGACATTTTCCTTACAGAACACCAGCGAACAAGAATATTTACCTCTTCCAACCGGATTTTTCCCCTTTCTTCTCCATATCAGTCTGCATCCAATTTCCATCTATGAAACTCCGAACTAGCAACATCGAAAAACTCGGCCAGGGAATCTATGACGCGCTCGTCATCGGTGGCGGCATCAACGGTGCGGTCTCGGCCGCGGCGCTCTCCGGCAAGGGCGCTCGCGTAGCGCTGATCGACCAGCGCGATTTCGCCGGATTCACCAGCCAGCAATCGAGCAACCTGGCGTGGGGCGGCATCAAATACCTGGAAAGCAACGATTTCGGCCTGGTCTGGGGACTGTGCAAGAGCCGCAATCATTTGATGGAAAACTATCCGTCGCGCGTCAAGGAGATCCGCTTCTACTCGACGATCGAAAAAGGCTTCCGCTTCCATCCGCGCTTCATCTGGCTCGGCACCTGGCTGTACTGGTTCTTCGGACGCGGATTTACCAAAACGCCGCGCTGGCTGCCCAAACGCACCGTCAATAGCGAAGAACCCGTCATCCGGACCGACAATTTCTACGGCGGATTCGAGTATTCCGACGCTTACCTGCACGACAACGACGCCCGCTTCGTCTTCCAGTTCATCCGCTCGGCGATGGATCGCGGCTGCATAGCAGCAAACTACGTCGAATCACTGGGCGCGCGCCGTGAAGACGGTCTTTGGATCACGCGGGCGCGCGACGGCATGACTGGCCAAGAGTTCGAAATCTGCTCACGGGTTTTGATCAACGCCGCCGGCCCGTTCGTGGACGCGCACAACCGCAAGACCGGCGAAACGACGGCGCACCGCCACGTCTTCTCCAAGGGCATCCACCTGATCGTTCCGCAGATCACGAAGAACCAGCGCGTGCTGACCTTCTTCGCCGACGACGGCCGCTTGTTTTTCGTCATCCCGATGGGCGTGCGGACCTGTGTCGGAACAACCGACACCCGTACCGAGTCGCCGTTCAGCGAAGTGACCGAGGAAGACCGCCATTTCGTGCTCGAAAACATCAACAAGCGGCTCAACCTGAAGAAACCGCTGACATGCGAGGACATCATCGCCGAACGCTGCGGCGTCCGGCCGCTGGTCGTAAGCACGGGCAATGGCAGTGGAAACGAACGCGACTGGCTGCAGATGTCGCGCAAGCACGAGATCGACGTCAGCCGTGACACGGCCCACATCAGTATCTTCGGCGGCAAGCTGACCGATTGCGTCAACGTCGGCAACGAGGTCGCGGACTACGTATCGGCGATGGGCGTGCGTCTCGAAAACCCCGACTACAAGTGGTACGGCGAGCCGCATTCTTCGGTGCGCGAGGAATACCTGCAGCAGGCGAAACTGATGAACCTCGACGGCTACACCTCGCCCGATGCGATTGAACAGCTCAGCCAGCGGCTATGGCGCCGCTACGACCGGCAGGCGCTCGAATTGCTTGCCGACATCCGCGAGGACCCGCGCCAGGCGGAAATCCTGATCAAGGGAACCGACTACATCCGCTGCGAGATTCGCCTGGCCAAGCAACAGGAAATGATCACCAAGCTGGAAGACTTCCTGCGACGGCGCTCGAAGATTGCGCTCGTCGTCCGGAAGGAGGATATTCGCCGGGCAGAGGGCTTGATGGAGGCGTGCGAAATCCTGTTCGAGGAACAGGCCAAGGCCAAGTTCGACGAGTATTTCGAGGAATGCGACGCCCCACAGAAATGAGGACGGAGTGAAATGACCAAGAGATATGTTCTGGCCCTGGACCAGGGAACAACAAGCTCGCGCGCCATCCTTTTCGACCAGTCGGGAAAAAGTGTCGGCGCCGCGCAGAAGGAATTCACCCAGATCTACCCGAAAGCCGGATGGGTCGAGCATGACCCGATGGAAATCTGGGGAACGCAGAGCGGCGTCGCACGCGAGGCGCTGGAGAAGACCGGCATACGTCCCGAGGAAGTCGCCGCCATCGGCATCACCAACCAGCGCGAAACCACCATCGTCTGGGAAAAAGCCACGGGCAAGCCGGTGTACAACGCCATCGTCTGGCAATGCCGTCGCACCGCCAGCATCTGCGACGAGCTCAAGGCACGCGGACTCGAAGCCTACATCCGCGAGAATACCGGCCTGGTCGTCGACGCCTACTTCTCCGGTACCAAGGTCAAGTGGATCCTCGACAACGTTCCCGGGGCGCGCGCGCGCGCGAACAACGGCGAACTGCTGTTCGGCAACGTCGACACCTGGTTGATCTGGAACCTCACGCGCGGCGCGGTGCATGTCACCGACTATTCCAACGCCTCGCGCACCATGCTCTTCAACATCCGGACGCTGCAGTGGGACACGAAGATTCTCGCGGAGATGGACATCCCCGCCTGCATGCTGCCGGAAGTCAAGCCGTCCAGCTGCATCTACGGCCACACCGACCCGCAGACCTTCGGCGGCGCGGCCATCCCGATCGCCGGCGACGCCGGCGACCAGCAGGCCGCGCTCTTCGGGCAAGCCTGTTTCGCCGACGGCATGGCCAAGAACACCTATGGCACCGGTTGCTTCATGCTGATGAACACCGGCGACAAGCGCGTCCCCTCGCGTAACGGCCTGCTCACCACCATCGCCTGGGGCGTCGACGGCAAGGTCGACTACGCGCTCGAAGGCAGCATCTTCGTTGCCGGAGCCGCGGTGCAGTGGTTGCGCGACGAACTGAAGCTCGTGGATAACGCCGCGCAGTCGGAAGAGCTGGCCATCAGCGTTCCCGATACCAACGGCGTCTACGTCGTTCCGGCGTTCGTCGGTCTCGGCGCTCCCTATTGGGACATGTATGCCCGCGGCGCCATCGTCGGCCTGACGCGCGGCGCCAACCGCAACCACATCGTGCGCGCCACGCTCGAGTCCATCGCTTATCAGACCCGGGACGTGCTGCAGGCCATGCAGGACGATTCCGGCATCACCTTGAAAGCGCTGAAGGTCGACGGTGGCGCGGTGGCCAATAATTTCCTGATGCAGTTCCAGTCGGACATCCTTGGCGTACCGGTGGATCGCCCGCTGGTCACCGAAACCACCGCAATGGGCGCCGCCTTCCTGGCCGGTCTCGCGGTCGGCTTCTGGAAGGACAAAGCGGAAATCGCCGCCAAGTGGAACGTCGACCGGACCTTCAATCCGGACATGGAACCCGCCGCACGCGAGACCAAGTACAAGGGCTGGAAAAAGGCCGTGGAACGTTCGCGGGCCTGGGAAGACGCGGAAGGCTGACCGAAAATAAACGATTGATGTGGTTACAGGCTGCCGGATTACCCCATTCCGGCAGCCTGTTTTTTTGTATCGAATCCCCAACAGGATCACAGTCTCTCTCACTCGCAATCATCAGTTCGACGACGAACTCCCCATAGCCTCTGCAAACGTGCTATACATGACACATTTCTCCAACAACTGGCGATAACGTCATGAGCCCAAAAGAAAAGACCGTTGTTTTCGGCACCGAGGACGTGCTGGTCAGTCTGTGCGATTCGGTCACCAAGGTACTCACCATGGCCACGCACAGCCAGATCCGTTATTCGGCGATGGTGCAGCGTATCAGCAAGACCTGTCTGAAGCCCGATATCGGCTGCTTCGTGCTGTTCGACGGCGGATTCTCCGGGCTGGTGATCCTCAATTTCTCGGCCCAGGCGGCCATGGAAATCTACGAGAGCTACATGCTGAGCATGGGGATTCCGAAAGACGGACTGGCGAGTTCCTTTACCTCGGACGAAGTCAGCAACGTCATGGGCGAACTGATGAATCAGATCGTCGGCGACTTTACGGGCAAGATCGGGCGCGAACTACAGACCCACATCACCCAGAACCAGCCAAAGATGCTGGCCATCAACAAGCAGGTGATGCTCAGCGTCGACGCCAACCTTGACCAGCCCGAGGCGCGCCGCGTGACGTTCTACACCGGGGGCAACAATATTTTCTACCTCGAACTGGCCATCGACCACACGGAATTCATCAAGATCTACGACTTTGAACCGCATGCCGCGCCCGATCCCGACGAACTGATCGCGCAAGCCAACGGCAACTCGAAAGCCAGCGAGCCGCTGCCTTCGCTTCCGGATAACGACGACAACGACGAACTGCTGAAATCCCTCGGCATGTAAAGAACACTGCATTCCAAAAGAGGCAGCGAGTTCGCTGCCTTTTTTGTCGTCATCAGTTTCCTGCCACGCGCGCGCAGATCGCGGCCAAGCGCGCGATACCGTCGCGGATGACCTCGGACCCGGCATTGGAGAAGTTGAGCCGCATGTGATTCTCGCCGCCGCCACGCGGGAAGAAATCGGCGCCGGGAACGAACGCCACCCCCGCTGCAAGCGCCTCGGCAAGGACGGCCATTGCGTTCATCGTCGGGGGGCCGCTCACCCACAGAAACATCCCGCCTTCCGGGCGCGTCCAGGAGAATCCTTCCGGCATGTGCCGGCGCAAGGCTTCGTCCATCACGGCATAACGTTCGCCGTAGGCCGCGCAAACCCGCTCGACATGCTGCCGGTTGTCGAAATCCCGAAGGTAGCGGTCAAGCACCAGTTGATCGAAACTCGACGTGTGCAGGTCCGCCGCCTGTTTGGCGATCACCAGTTTGTCGCGCATCGGCCCCGAAGCCACAATCCACCCGGTGCGAAACCCGGGCGCCACGGTTTTCGAGAATGTGCTCAGGTAGATGACCCGCCCGCTTTCGTCGAACGACTTGATCGGCGGCAGGTGTTCGCCCCGGTAGCGGAGCCGGCCGTAGGGATCGTCCTCGACGATCAGGAGATTTCTGTGTGCGGCGATTTCCGCGAGTTGTCGGCGGCGTTCCAGGGAAAGGGTGCGCCCCGTCGGATTCTGGAAATTCGGAATGACGTAGAGAAAGCGCGCCCTGCCTTCGGCGGCCAGTTCATCGACGGCTTCCGGGATGACGCCCAGTTCATCGGTCGCCACCGGCCGGAAGTCGGCCTGAAAACACTGGAAGGCCTGGATGGCCGCCATGTAGGTAGGGGTTTCCGTGAGGATGACGTCACAGGCATCGATGAAAACTTTCCCCAGCAGGTCTAGCGCCTGCTGCGACCCTGTGGTGATCAGGATATCATCGGCAGCGCACGCGACACGGCGGCAGGACATTTCCGCGGCAATCTGTTCCCTGAGCGGAGCGATTCCTTCGCTGACTCCGTACTGAAATGCCCTGGCGCCACACTCGCCGAGAACGCGCTCGGCGGCGGCACGGATGTTCTCCACCGGAAACAGCTCGGGAGCCGGCAGTCCGCCGGCGAACGAGATGACGTCGGGCCGTTCAGTCATTTTGAGCATCTCCCGGATGGAAGACGGTTTCATGGCATTCATGCGCTGGGCGAAAGCGGTGTCCACGACTGGCTCCTGGAAATTCTGACAGATAAGTCCGATTCTATTGATGTGTTACAATACAGACAAGAAATAATGAGGTCATTTGTATGATTTCTGTACTGGTACAGATTGATCACGATGCAAGTATTCCGGTTCGCGCGCAGATATCCGGCGCTTACGCGGAAGCCATCCGGGACGGTCGCCTGACGCCGGGAACGGCGCTGCCGTCGGTGCGCGCCCTGTCCGGCCGGCTGGGCATCAGCCCGGCAACCGTGGTGGCGGCCTATCGCGAACTGTGTTCGCGCGGACTGGTCGCCGCGTCGCCGCGTTCCGGATTCCGTGTCGTCGGCATCAAACCCGGCCAGCCCACCGAACGAAAGGATTTCCAGCTCAACCGCATCGAGCCGGACTTGCGAATTCATCCGGTCGCCGAGTTCGCCAGCCTGATTTTCGAACTGGCGTCGTCCGATTGCTCCATTGGCGGCTACGAGGAATACCGCGGGCATCTCGGCTTGCGTGAAGCAATCGCGAGTCTCGACCGTGAAATCGGCGTTGAATCGGAGCCGGCCAGCGGCATGCTGATCACCGCGGGAGCGCAGCAGGCGCTCACCCTGATCGCCCGCTCGCTGGAACCTGGAACGGCGGTAGCCATCGAGGACCCCTGTTACCCCGGGGCACGCATGGCCTTCAACGGCGCCGGGGCGCGCCTCATCCCCATCCGAATGACCGACGATGGGCCGGATCCAGAGGCGCTGCAGGCGATCTCGTCTCCCGGCACGGTCGCCGCCTTCTATTGTTGCCCGACCTTCTGCAACCCCACAGGAAGGAGCTGGTCGGACGCCGCGCGGCGGCGCGTCATGGAAGCCGCCAGCGCTGGTGGTTTCACGCTCATCGAGGATGATTACCTCGGCGACCTCGACTACCTTGGCGAGGCGCCGACACGCTTGGCAGCGCTCGCCCCCGACTACCCGAAGGCCCGTATCGTGCGTATCCGCACCTTTTCCAAGTGCCTGCTTCCGGCATTGCGCCTGGCCGGTGTCTCGGGCGATCCCGGCTTCATTACCCGCCTGCTTTCGCTGAAGGTTGCCGACGACCTGGGGTGTTCAGCTTTCCTGCAGCGCGCACTGGCACGCTTCATTCGCCAGGGCAACTACCACCGGCACCTGGAGCGCGTGCGCCCACGCTATCGCGCCACGAGGGAATCATTGCGCGCCGCGCTGGCAAGAATGGAGAGGCATGTGTCGTTCGAAGACCCGCCCGGCGGACTCTGCCTGCTCGGCCGAGTCGGCGGGAATATCGACCCGAACCGCTTCGTTGCGGAGTGCGCGAAGGGCGGCGTGCTCATTTCACCGGGAATCGACTACTGGCACAACGCCGCGGACGGCGCCGACCGGTTCAGGATCGGCTTCGGCTCGCTGGCTCCTGAAGAGATTCCCCAGGTCGTTTCAGCGATCGAACGTGCAGCCGCCGCTTCCGGCAGTTTTTCCGGGGACCATTCGATCCTGTGACGACAATCTGGTCAGGCCGCCTTGCTGAAAAACAGCGTGTAGCCGCCCAAGCCGATCAAGAACACGCCGAACAGGTTGCGCAGCCAGTTCTCGTTCAGGCTGGTCGCCACCATCGCACCGAGCCAGGCACCGATAAACACCGTTGCGGCAAGAATCACGGCCGCCTGCCAGTCGATTTGCCCGGCGCGGTAATAGGCGAAAACGGCAGCCGCGCCGATCGGTGGCAACAGCACGGCGAGGCTGGTGCCGATGGCCTTGTGCATCGGAAAATCGAGCAAATAGACCAAGGCCGGCACAATCAACACACCGCCGCCGATGCCAAACACTCCGGAACTCATCCCGGCCCCCAGGCCAATCAGAATCAGAATCGCCACGTGCATCTCTGCTACCCTTTCACAAACACCGGTTTGTTTTCAAACGATCGCCGGATTATAAGTTAGGGAACACCGCACCATGCTCCGAAAATCCGTTGCCGTAATGAAAGGACTGCTCGGAATGACCGCGCCGACGGAAGTCACCAGAGGCCGCCGTTTCATCGCCGTCATCGAGTGCGTGCTCAACCAGAATGCTCGGGATACCGGCGCTGCCTGTTTTCCGGCAATGAATTTCGCCTTGCTGCAACAGTGCCATGCGCATGATGTGGGTATCCTGCAAATGCCTTGCCCGGAAGTCACCGCGCTCGGCTTCGAGCGCAGACGAGCCGTGGGACAAAGCCTGCGCCAGGCGCTCGACAGCGAACACGGACGAAGCCGCTGCCACGCGCTGGCCGTGGACACGGCCGACCGCATCGAGGGCTATCTGTCGCAGGGATGCGAGTTGCTGGCCGTCGTCGGCGGCAACCCGCGCAGCCCAGGCTGCGCCATTCACCACGGGCCGGAGGGTTTGCGCGAGGAATCCGGGATTTTCATGAAGGCGCTGCAGGAGGAACTGCGTCGGAGGGGACGCGAAGTCGTTTTCCAGCCCATGCGCGACCACGACCCGTTGCTGCTGCAGGAAGATCTCGCCCGGCTTCAGGACGTGCTGGTTTCTGCCCGGAAATAGGCGCTTGGCGGCACGCCCATTCCCTTCGACGAATAGCCTTGACCGTTAGCCGGGGAGACGAACATTCACGCAATCTCGTATAGTGCTCATGATGTCGATTACAGGGCGCCTCGTCTGGCGCGAGCTGACGGAATTCACGCGCTCACCCATCCCCAACCCTCTTCCCTCAGTACAGAATGACCACCTCCACGAACACCACCGCCGTCCGCCAGCCCGCCTTCAAGGTACTCGGCGCCATCAGCTTCTCGCACTTCCTCAACGACACGATCCAGTCGCTGATGCTGGCCATCTACCCGCTGTTCAAGACCGGGTTCGGCCTGAACTTCACGCAGATCGGGCTGATCACGCTAACCTTCCAATGCACGGCCTCTTTGCTGCAGCCTGTCGTCGGCATTTATACCGACCGGCACCCCAAGCCCTACTCCCTGGCTCTGGGCATGGCGTGCACGCTGACTGGCCTGCTTTTGCTCTCGGTGGCAGCGAGCTTTCCCGTCGTTCTGCTGGCAGCCGCACTGGTGGGCACCGGATCGTCGATCTTCCATCCGGAATCCGCGCGCGTGGCCCGCATGGCGTCGGGTGGGCGCCATGGTCTGGCGCAGTCGATCTTCCAGGTCGGCGGCAATGCCGGATCGGCAACCGGGCCGCTGCTCGCCGCCTGGATCGTGCTGCCCTACGGACAGCGCAGCATAGCGATCTTCTCGCTGATTGCCCTGTTGGCCATGATCGTGCTGATCGGCATCGGCCGCTGGTACCGGCATCAGCAGCGCCAGCCGGCAAAGACCCCGGTTTCTTCCGGACACGACCTGCCGCGCCACCACATCCTGCGCACCCTCGCCGTCCTGCTCGCGCTCATCTTCTCGAAATTCTTCTACCTGGCCAGCATCAACAGCTACCTGATCTTCTACCTGATGCACCAGTACGCCCTCGACACGCAGACGGCCCAATATCACCTGTTCTATTTCCTCGCGGCAGTGGCCGCCGGAGCACTGCTTGGCGGACCGATCGGTGACCGCATCGGGCGCAAACGCGTGATCTGGGTCTCCATTCTCGGCGTGGCGCCGTTCACCCTGGCCCTGCCCTATGTCGGCCCCGGGCTTTCGGTCGTGCTGACGATGATCATCGGCTTCATGCTGGCTTCGGCATTCCCGGCCATCCTGGTTTACGCGCAAGAACTGTTTCCCGGCCGCATCGGCACCGTATCCGGGCTGTTCTTCGGCCTGGCCTTCGGCCTGGCCGGCATTGGCGCAGCCGTCCTCGGACAACTCGCCGACCTGTGGGGCATCGTTGCCGTCTACAAGTTGTGTGCGTTCCTGCCGCTGATCGGCCTGCTCGCCGTATTCCTGCCGGACATCCGGCACCCGGAAACAACAATTGCAGCGCCGGCGGCAAGCAAGGCGTGACGGCAATTCATCTGCGCCCCTCGTGAGGAAATGAAAATGGCACTACTCGGAAAAGCGGCAATGATTCTCTCGTTCGACATCGCCCCCGAGGGCATTGTCGAACACGATCACTGGCACTCGCTCGAACACCTGCACGAACGCATGTCGATCCCCGGTTTCCTGCGCGGCTCGCGCTGGACCGCCGTGAGCGGAGGTGCCCGCTACTTCGTGATGTACGAGGTCGCCGATCTCGATACGCTCGCGTCGCCACCCTACCTTGATCGGTTGAACAACCCCAGTCCGTGGACGGCGCGGATGATGATGCACTATCGCGGCATGAACCGGGGTTTCTGCCGCGTCACGTTCAGCCGCGGCTTCGGTCTCGGGAACTGCGGGCTGCTGATCCGTCTCAGCCCTGAACCGGGCCGGGAAAGGGTGTTGCACGAATGGCTCGTCAACGAAACCTTGCCACCTCTGCCGGGAACCCCCGGACTGGTCAGCGCCCACCTGTTCGAAGCGGCTCTCACGCCCGAAATGACGCAGGAGCAGCGTATCCGCGGCAAGGATGGCGGCGTGGACTGGGTGGTACTGGTCACCGGCTACGACGAAGCCGCCGTCGTAAAGATCGCTGAAAGCGTCCTTTCGCCCGCTTCCGTAGAAGGACATGGTGGCATCAATCTCGTCTCTAACCTCTACCGGATGCGTCACTCGCTATCAAGCCAGGAAGCGGCAATGTCGCAAGATTGCGGAAATCCGATCTACTCACCGGAATAGCCGCCGCATTACGATGCCTAGTGCGGCTGTCCGCCGGTGCAGCGGTTCTCTCCCTGGTCGCTGCATCGTTTTTTTCTCCGAAATTCCCCTATGCCATACCTGATCCTCGTCACCATCGTCTGGGCCTTCTCCTTCAGCCTGATCGGCCAATACCTCGCCGGCAAGGTCGACAGCGATTTCGCCGTGCTCATGCGTGTGGCCATCGCCGCCGCCGTGTTCATCCCCTTCACCCGCTGGCGCAACCTGCCCTGGCGCCTGCTCGGCGGCTTCTGGCTGGCCGGGGCGCTGCAGTTCGGCGTCACCTACCTGTGCCTGTACCGCAGCTTTACCGTGCTGACGGTGCCGGAAGTGCTGCTGTTCACCGTGCTTACGCCCATCTACGTGACCCTGCTCGATGACAGCCTGGCCAGGCGCTTCAACCCGTGGGCACTCGTCGCCGCCGGCGTGGCCGTGAGCGGCGGGATCATCATCCGCTTCCACAAGATCGAGGGCGACTACCTGATCGGCTTCCTGTTGCTGCAGGTGGCCAACGCCACCTTCGCCGCCGGCCAGGTGCTGTGCCGCCAGTTGCTGGCCAAGTACCCGACCGACGTGCCGCTGCACCGCTTCTTCGGTCACTTCTTCCTCGGCGCGCTGGTGCTGGCGCTGCCTTCCTTCCTGCTCTTCGGCGACCTGGCCAAGCTGCCGCAGACGGCCATGCAGTGGGGCGTGCTGGCCTGGATGGGCCTGTTCGCCACCGCGCTGGGCATGTACTGGTGGATCAAGGGCAGCACGCTGGTCGATGCCGGCACGCTGGCCATCATGAACGAGCTGCACGTTCCGGCCGGCCTGATCGTCAACCTGCTGATCTGGAACCGCGACGCCAACCTGCGCACGCTGGCGCTCGGCGGCACGGTGATCCTGTTCTCGCTGTGGGTCAATGGCCTGGGGCGCAGGCTGGGCAGAATCAGGGCGGGGTAGTTTTTCGTCAGCGCTTCCTTCATCCGAGAGAACACTGTAAAGCCTCCCTGCCATGAAGGCTCGACGGCAGCGGCACTTCGCTTCGCCAGCCCGGACGACGGCGACTGAAGCCCTTCCCCCGTCAGCCCCCAAACACCTTCTTTATCGCGTCGAAGATGGACTTGAACGGCGACACTTCCACGTCCAGTGTCTTGACGCCGTCGCTGCCCTTGAATTCATCGTACACCCAGTCGCCATCGACGTAGGAAACGCCCGGCGGCGGCTTTCTTTCGCTGGGGGGTTTGCCGGACAACGCCTGGCGCATGTAATCGATCCAGATGGGCAACGCCAGCGTCGCGCCAAATTCGCGGCCGCCGAGCGATCTGGGCTGGTCGTACCCCATCCACGAAACGGCCACCACGTTGCCGGCGTAGCCGGCAAACCAGCCATCGACCGCGTCGCTGGTGGTGCCGGTCTTGCCGGCCAGGTCGGTACGCCCCAGGCGCTGGGACGCCGCGACGCCGGTGCCGCTTCTGACCACTTCGCGCAGTATGCTGTCGATGATGAAGGCGTTGCGGACGTCGATGGCCCGTTGATCTTCCTGCCTCTCCGGTTGCTGCGGCGCTTCCCACAGCACGTTGCCGCGGGCATCGGTGATCTTCTGGATCAGCCGGGGGGCGACCGTGAATCCACCATTGGCGAACACCGCGTAGGCGCAGGCCATCTGCAGCGGGGTGACCGAGCCGCTGCCGAGCGTCATGGTCAGATTGTCCGGCTGTTTGGCGGCGTCGAATCCGAAGCGCTGCAGGTAGTCGCGCGCATAGTGCGGAGTGATGGCTTGCAGCAGCCGGACCGCGACGACGTTCTTCGAGCGCGCCAAGGCCTGACGCAGACTGATCGGGCCGTCGAAGCCGTCGTCATTGCGGGGCTCCCAGGGCTGCCCGCCTTCGCCTCCCGGCAGCGAGAGCGGTGCATCGTTGAGCAGGGTAGCGGGTGAGAAGCCCTTTTCCAGCGCGGCCGAATAAACGAAAGGCTTGATGCTCGATCCCGGTTGGCGCCAGGCACTGGTGACGTGATTGAATTGATTGCGGGAAAACTCGAAGCCGCCCACCAAGGCCCGGTAGGAACCGTCCTCGGCATTCAGCGCCACGAATGCGGCGTCGACTTCCGGCATCTGCGTGATCGACCACCGCCCCTTGCCGTCCTGGCTGGCGCGTATCACCGAACCGACGCGAATCCTGGAATCCATCCTGGCGTTCGGCTGCAGCGCACGGGCGGCGAAGCGCAGCCCGTCGCCCGTGATTTCCAGAGTGTCGCCGGATGCGGGTTCGGCGCGCACGCGCCTGGCCGAGACTTCGGTAACGACAGCCGCTATCAGATTGTCGCTGCTGGGATGCCTGGCCAGTATCTGGTCGATGGCCTCTTCCTGGTCGTCCGCATCGTCCGGAAGTTCGACGAAACCTTCCGGCCCCCGGTAACCATGGCGCTGGTCGTAGGCCAGCACATTGCGCCGGACCGAGTCGTAGGCTGCGTTCTGTTCGGCCTTGTCGAGCGTGGTATAGACATTGAAGCCCTGGGTATAGGCCTCGCCCTTGTATTGCGCATAGAGTTCCCGGCGCACCATCTCGGCGACATGATCGGCGCGGACCTCGAACTCCAGGCGCTGACTGATCTTGAGTGGCTCGCGGACGGCCCCGTCATGCTGCGCCTGGGTGATCTTTCCCAGGTGCAGCATGCGCTTCAAAACAAGTTCCTGGCGGGCCTTGGCCCGTACCGGATTGACGGCCGGATTGTGCTTGGCGGGGTTTTGCGGGATGCCGGCCAGCATGGCCGCTTCCGCCAGCGTCAGGTCCTGGAGGCGCTTTCTGAAATAGGTGCGGGCCGCACTGGCGAAGCCATACGTTCGCTGGCCAAGGTAGATCTGGTTCATGTAGAGCTCGAGGATCTGGTCCTTGCTCAACGCCGATTCGATGCGGTAGGCCAGCACCACTTCGGTCAGTTTGCGCTTCACGGTTTTTACCGGCGAGAGGAAGAACGTGCGCGCCACCTGCATCGTGATCGTCGAGGCTCCCTGATTAAAACCGCCGACCAGATCGGCCGCCAGCGCCCGCAGGACCCCTCGGTAGTCGACGCCGCCGTGCTCGTAGAATCGCGCATCCTCGATCGCCAGCAGCGCATCCTTCAAGACCGGGGGAATCTCCTGGATCGGCGTGAAATCCCGGCGTTCTTCGCCAAATTCCCCAAGCAGCGCGCCATCGGCCGTATAAATCCGCAAGGGTATCTTCGGGCGATAGTTCGTCACGACATCGAACGCCGGCAGGTTGGGCAGGACGCTCACCAGCATGGCGCTGACCAGCACAAGCACCACCAGGGCAGCGACAGTACCCAGCGCAAGGAAGGTGCGCCGCAGGTCATTGCGGTAACTGGCTGTCGCAAAGGGCAAGGCAAGAAACTTGACTGCTGTCGAAAAGAAACGCACGCGTCGATCCTGGATGAGGGGCTGGCAAGCCAGTCGCCGAAAGGCGCAGTCTACCCCCTACAGCAGCAAGATGCGGATCGCCGCTTTCTGTTCCGGTTTGCCGGGAGCGGAATCCATCACCGCAAAGACACGGCGGTGCGGCGTTTTGGGGTTGAACTTTCGACGAGGCAAGCGCTCACAGCAACGGCACTTCGCCTTCACGAACATCATGAATCGCAACGCACAGCTAGGAGGCCCTATGCAGTCGATACTGGTGAAGGATTACATGGATTCCAAGCCACATGTCCTGTCCGCGCAAGCCTCTGTGCGCGACGCGGTATTGTTTCTATGCAAGGAAAAAATTACCGGCGCACCGGTTGTGAACAGCGACGGGATAGTGATCGGCTACGTGTCGGAACAGGATTGCCTGACCAAGGTTCTCAATGACTCTTTCTATTGCGATGAATCGCCCTGCGTCACCAGCGTCATGACCACGACGGTGAGAAGCACGACCCCCGAGACCTCCATCGTCGAGCTTGCGCAAACCATGGCGGTGACCGCGCCGCGCAACTATCCGGTAATCAAGAACAACAAGCCGGTCGGAATGATTAATCGAAGCACGATATTGGCCGCTTTGATCGAACTGAACAAAGAGTGCTACCTGACGAAGTAGGTCTCGGTGGATCAATGCTTCCTGGGGAAACATTGAAACCCCATTTCGCCATGCACCGGGCGAATGGGAAGTACAGCGTCACGATTGTTGATTGGGGCCCGTCAGACATAAGTGACGAATAAACGCGGGTGGCCGGACGTTACGCCGGCTGCTATGTCCGCATCGCCGTGTCGGGCGAAATTTTCCGACAATACGCTGGCCGAGCAATGCGGACCTTCACACCTGCGGCGCATGAAGCGCAACCACGCAGGCACCCGTACCGCTATTATGCGCCGCTATTTCCGGCGCCGCCTGCACTGGGCACCACGGATGCGTTGATCAGCGCGCCACAACCTGGACCGAATTGGGTCAAACAAGCGTATCCGCCAATTACCCTGGCCCTGCGTCGTGTGTTCAGATCCATCCGAAAAACGCCATATAGGAATTATCTGATACGAGAAATAGCTTTTTTCCGATGTTGCGTAAGGCAACCTATCGATAAACTCGTAGTCATATTCACGGGAGTTAAAAACGATCTTTTACGACACTTCAGATCAAAGGATTTTCATTCAAAGGGGACGCGCAATGAAACAGAGCATGATTTCCGCAAACACGGCGTTTGCTCTTGTCACGATGGCTTTCGTGGGCTGCCAGTCAGCGTTGGCGGCTGACACGCTGGTCGCGGTCAAGGTGGCTTCGGCCCCCAATCTCGGATCGCTGGACAAAGACCCTGCGTGGGCCAAGGCCAAACCGTTGAAGTTCGAACTGACGGGTGGCGCGAACTTCGCCGGAGGCCAGGGAGCAACCAACGCCACGTTGAAAGCCGTTTACACCAAGGACATGCTTTACATGCTGGTCCAGTACAACGATCCGACGGATTCGCGGCGTCGGGGCCCGTTCCAGAAACAGGCCGATGGAACGTGGAAGAAACTCGCCGATCCGGAGAACAAGGGCGGCGACGACAACGTTTACTATGAAGACAAATGGGCGTTCATCTGGCCGATCGGCGACTCGATCAAGGGATTCGACAAGAAAGGATGCGCGGCGATGTGCCATGAGGGCCAAGGCAAACCCTACGGCAACAAGTACACCGCCGCAGAAGGGCAATTGGGCGATATTTGGCATATGAAGGGCAGCCGCACAGTGCCGTGGGGATTCGTCGATGACCAGTACGTCGACCATACCCGTTATGACGCAAAGGAAAGCCCCAATGCCGGCCGCAAGAGCGATCCGGGCAACCCCGAAGGCGATTACACGCCGATCAAGTTGGTGGATGGCAAGCCGGAGTTCATGGGCCGCGATGGCAAGGCAGCCAATGAAGGTGGTACCTATTACATCAAGCGCGGCGATGAAGTAGCCTTCGACGATAGCCGCTTCAAGGCGGGGGACGAAGTGGCCTCGTACATTGCCAATGAACTGAAAGGCGACCGAGCGGACATCAGGATCGTCCACAAGTGGAGCGATGGCGTCCAAACCTCGGTGATCAGTCGCAAACTGGTTACTGGCAGCAAGTTTGACGTGCAGTTCGACAAGCTCAACAAGCGCTATGCCTTCGGATTCGCCGCCTTTGACAACGCCCAAGTCCGCCATGCGACGGTCGATGACCCGCTATTCATGACTTTCAAGAAGTGAGTTAAAGAGCGGATTCAAAGCACAACCCCGGTGAAGTGCGCTTCACCGGGGTTGAAGTATCTCCGGCAGTACTGCTTCGTCCATCGGCGGACGTCAGCCCGGGTCGTGCGGGCGGGATTATGCCTTGGGGATTGATGGCGGGTTCTCGCGGCTACTCCGGCACGCAGATCGCGTTGCGCATGGCTGCGCCGAGAGTCTTGACGACGAGCAGCCCGATAACCGCGGTCGCGACCGCCAGCAGCGCCCCGGCCAAGCCGAGGAAGAACGACAGCCCGCTACGCTGCGCCATGGAGAACGAAGCGATGGTGATCGCCGCCAGCGGGAACGAGTACGCCCACGACGATATGAAGAACCCGCCGCGCACAAAGCGGGGCGCGTTGGCACCTAGCAGCAGTGCGATGAACAGCGCGAAGTAGTACAGCAGGCGCGCCAGCGTATCGAGCTCCGGCACGAGCACGCCATAGGCGATGAAGCCGACGGCCGGAGGCGCAAGCAGGATGAACAGTGTCGGTTGCAGGCGCGGCGGCACCGGCTCGTGGAAGAATACGCGGTAGAAAATGATGATCATCAGCACCAGCCAGAAGAAGATGCCGATGCTGAAGAAGAACCAGCCGAGTTCAGGCGAGGCGAAGCGCGCGCCGCTGATCGGCACGAACAGGTTGCCGACCACCGGAATGAACCATGCCGGATTGGCGTGCTTGATGTCGTAATGCGTGTGGAACATCCAGCTGCTCAGGATCGACAGCGTGAACAGCAGCTGCAACACAGCGCCGGTCGCCCACAGGAAGAAGGCCACCGAGGGAGCGGCTTCGCCCCATACGGCAGCCAGCAGCATCAGGCTGATGGATATGGTGGGAAAAAAGCTGACGCGCACCGGATGGCGCCACTCGCCGCGCACCGCATCGGGAAAGCGCACAAGCTTTACCGCATAGAGGCCGACCAGCGATACGAATACGGCACTCGCGAACATGGCGATGCCGATCCATACCGCAGACGAGATGCCGAAGACCAGA
The DNA here is from genome assembly GCA_029975435.1 of Propionivibrio sp. Classification (GTDB taxonomy): domain Bacteria; phylum Pseudomonadota; class Gammaproteobacteria; order Burkholderiales; family Rhodocyclaceae; genus Propionivibrio. Next base: position 18,044 of record JARKPC010000193.1, read on the forward strand.
TGCGCCTTCTGCCAGGCGATGGCCAGTCCGGTCAGCCCCATCACCGTGGAAATCAGGGAAACGGGAAAGTGGGCCAGGCTTCCTGCGGCGGGCGTGGAGTCGTGCGCGCTCATGCGTGTCCTCTCCCCGCGCCCGGCACGGCTGCCCGGACCCAGGCCAGCAACTGCGGGAGGGGCACGGCCCCCGCCTGTTGCTGGACCAGAGTTCCGCGCCGGAAGACGGCCAGGGTCGGGATGCTGCGGATGGCAAAGCGTGCGGCGATGGCGGACTCATCCTCGGTATTGAGCTTGCCGACACGCACGTTCGGCGCCAGCACGCGCGCAGCTTCGGCAATCACCGGCCCCATCGTCCGGCACGGACCGCACCAGGGCGCCCAGAAATCGACGAGAATCGGCAAATCGGAATTGTTCACGTGACGATCGAAATTCTGCGTCGTCAGTTCCATCGGTTCCTCGGTCAAGAGCAACTGCTTGCATCGCCCGCACACCGGCCGTTCTTGCAGGCGGTCAGGCAACACGCGATTGATCGTATCGCAATGCGGGCACACCAGTTGAATCGTGTCTTCCATACGTCGCCTCTTCATATTAGTGTTTTCTTATATTACAATATCGGGGCTGTTTCACAAAATCCAAGGAGATAAGCATGACCGCAAGCTACAAGCAACTCGCCACCGACATCGGCGGCAAACTCAAAGAGATGAACAAGGAAATCCCCGAGTCCATGCAGGGTTTCCAGCAGATGGCCAAGGCCACTCACGCCGACGGTGCGCTGTCGGCCAAGACCAAGGAACTGATCGCCACCGCCATCGGTATCGCCGCCCGCTGCCAGGGCTGCCTCGCCTTCCACGCCCAGGCCTGCGTGCGCATGGGCGTAACGCGCAAGGAATTCGAGGAAATGCTGCAGGTCGCCATCTACATGGGCGGCGGTCCGTCGGTGATGACCGCGGCGGAAGCCCTGCAGGCGTATGAGGAATTCGGCGGCGAAAAGGCGGCCTGATCGCCGAACACGTCCCCTCCGGAGATCCGCTTCCCGGCCCCGCGATGATCCCGGTCGGGTGCGGCAATCCGAACTCGAGCCCTTCGCCGCGCAAATCTTCCGACGGCAACGCATTGAACAACAACCGAAATCACAAAGAAGAACAAGCGCTCCGAACACCGTTTTTCAAGCAAAAGGCACGCAAAGGCAAAACACCGGATTTGCGATACAGACCTATAGTGGTCTACATTTGCTTCCCTGTCGTTCACCTCTCGATAGAACAAGCGAATGAACATCACAATATCCGGCACGACACGCCTGAACTCGAAATTCATCGGGCGCGCCGCAACTCTCTGCCTCACCATGCTGGCATTCATGCCCGTGGCAAGCGCGGAAACGCTGGTTATCCCGGGAAGCGGCAACCCGGAGTACATCCTGAAGGAACTGGCAAACGCCTACAACCACCAGCAGACCCGGCACCGGGTTGTCGTGCCGCCGACCATCGGCACTTCCGGCGCGCTGCGTGAAGTCACCGAGGGAACGGCCACGATGGGCCGCGTCGGCCGCCCCCTCAAAGGCAAGGAGCTGAGTCTCGGCCTGATCTATAGCCCCATCGGCCGCGACCCCGTGGCCTTCGTAGGCGGAGCCGGCGTCACCGTACCGAACATCTCCACGCAACAAGCCATCGACATATTCACGGGAAAGATCGCCAACTGGAGTGACCTCGGCGGAAAACCCGGTGCGATTCGTGCCATCGGCAGGGAAAAAACGGATGCTTCGCTGCAGGGCATAATGCGGGAGATCAAGGCCTTTGAAAACCTGCAGTACCACGACAACGTGAAAATCGTGCATCTGGATACGCAGTTGATCGAACTGCTGGACCGCTTTCCCGCCAGCTTCGGTTTCCTCAACCGATCGGCGCTTTCCGGAGCGAAAACGAAACTGATCGCCTTGCAGCTCGACTCGATCGAACCGAATGCGGACAACGTGGACGCCGGACGCTATACCCTCTGGACGGAGGTCGGCCTGATCTACAAGGAATCCTCGCTGACCGAGGCCGGACGTTCATTCCTCCAGTTCATCTCCTCGCCGCAGGGCGCACAGCTACTTCGCGCCAATGGCCTGCTTCCTGCGCCCACGCAATCCGCAAGCCGCTAGGAGACTACAAACGTGATCATCAACCGGACAGCGGCACCATGAGAAACCCGCTGGGGTTAAAAGGAAGCCTGGCCGTCTCGTTCATCGCCCTGGCACTGGTCCTGCTATGGCTGAACCACACCACGGCAAGCGATCTGCGCGGCTATGTGGTCAAGCAGCGCGAGGTCGAAAAAGCCAGGACCGTGGCGCTGATCTTCGAACCGATGATCAGACACGAATCGGAGTGGGTGCAGTCGGTCTCGCTTATGCTCCAGCAGGATCTGGCGAACGCGCTGAGCACGTCCGGCGACAGGCGAACCGAAGCCGTTGCCGAACTGCTCGACCGGACCTTTCAACAAGCCAGGGTCGACGTCCTTGAAATCACCGACGAACAAGGCATGGTGATCTACCGGGCGCAGGAACCGCAACGACGAGGAGATCCGGCGACGTACTGGGGCATTGATGAAGCCTTGGCCGGAAATGCGACGTTGGTAAGCGTCAGGGAAAAGAACGGGCCGTTGATCACGTATGTCGAACCGATACGAATCGGCGACCGCGTCGTCGGCGCGGTATGCACCGGAAAACGGATCGATGACGGATTCGTCAAGGCGCTCAGCCAGGAAATCGGCGCCGAACTCTCTCTGGTCTCTCGCACAGGCGAGGTCGCGGCGTCGAGCAGACCGCGAGGAACCACGCCCGATGCCGCGGCCATCAAGGAGGCATTCCAGCACAAGGACGCGGCATTCCGCTCCATCGAAGGATCCCGCCTTACCCAGGCCTATCTGCCGATCTTCATCGTCGATGACGGATGGGTTCTCATCGCCGAGATCGACAGTTCGCCCGCGTACAACGCCATCAACGAAAGCAATGAAAAAGCCGCGCGCAACACGCTCGCATCGATCGCAGTGGCGGTTCTGGTCACGCTGCTTCTGTTGCGGCTCAATCTGATACCGCTGCGCCGACTGCGGCAAAAAGCCGAGCGACTGGTCGCCGAGGAGACCGGCGAGGTCGCAACCGATTCCGGCGGAGACGATATCGAATCCGTCGTCGGCTCCCTGAACGATCTGACCGACATCCTGGTCGCGCGGAATCGTCTGCTCAGCGAGCAGCGCGCCGGACTGAAGATTTCCTCCGTCGCCTTCGAGTCGCAGCAAGCCATGGCGATCACCAATGCGAAATTCGAGGTGCTGACGGTCAACAAGGCGTTTACTGAATCGACGGGCTTTGGCGGAGACGAGACCGTTGGCCGGACGTTGGCCATACTGCGGCCGAACCTGCTCGAGTCGGATTCGAAGGATGGGTTTTTGGAGAGCATCCGAAGCTCCGGCGAGTGGCAAGGGGAACTCCGGAATCGGCGCAAAAACGGCGAAACGTACCCCGCGTGGGTGAGCGTTTCCGCAGTGAAGGACGACCACGGCGTCGTCACCCATTTCGTGGCGTCGCTAACCGACCTGACGAAAGCCCGGAAGACCGAGCAGAAGATCCGGGAGCTGGCTTTCGTCGATCCGACGACCCGGTTGCCGAATAGACGATTACTGATCGACCGCCTGAAGCAGGCAATCGCCAGATGCGCGCGGACAGGAACCTGCGGCGCGGTGTTGCTGATCGACATCGACGATTTCAAGACGCTCAACAGTGTTCTCGGCCATGACAATGGCGACCGGCTTCTGCAGTTGGTCGGGCAGCGACTCACCCGCTGCATCCGCGAGGCTGAAACCATTGCCCGACTCGGCGGCGACGAATTCGTGGTGCTGCTCAACGGGCTGAGCAGTAACCCGCGCGACGCGGCGCTACAGGCCGAAGCTGCCGGGGCGAGGGTTCTTGACGCATTTGCTCCGGTCTTTCGGATCATCGACACCGAGTACCACTGCACGGCCAGCATTGGCGCCGCACTGATCCACGGGCGCGAAGCATCGGTCGATGGTCTGCTCCAGCAGGCCGATCTGGCCCTGTACAAGGCCAAGGACACCGGGCGCAACTGCCTGCGCTTCTACGACCCGGAAATGCAAACCCGCGTAATGGAACGCGCCACGTTGGAGGGAGACCTGCGGCAGGCGATCGAGCGAGGCCAACTGGTTCTGCACCTGCAACCTCAGATCCAGGCCGATGGCCGCATCAGCGGCGCCGAAGCACTGGTCCGCTGGAATCATCCCGAACGCGGCCTAGTCTCCCCAGCGGCGTTCATTCCGCTGGCCGAGGAAACGGGATTGATCCTGCCACTGGGCCAATGGGTGCTGGATACCGTTTGCGTCACGCTGACGGAATGGGCGGATCGACCGAAAATGGCCGATCTGACGATCGCCGTCAATGTCAGCGCGCGGCAATTTCACCATCCCGATTTCGTCGACCATGTATTTTCGACGCTGGCCAGAACCCTGGCCAATCCTGAACGACTGAAACTGGAACTGACGGAAAGTCTGCTGGTGGAAAACGTCCAGGAAGTCATCGAAAGAATGCGGGCGCTGAAGGACAAGGGCATCTCCTTCTCGCTCGATGATTTCGGCACCGGCTATTCCTCCCTGTCCTATTTGAAATTGCTGCCCCTGGAGCAGTTGAAGATCGACCAGTCGTTCGTGCGGGATATTCTCGTCGACCCGAACGATGCGGCAATCGCGACGACGATCATCGCCCTGGCCGAGAGCCTCGGCCTGCAGGTGATCGCGGAAGGCGTCGAAACGGCCGAGCAGAGAGACTTCCTAGCACACGCCGGCTGCCATGCTTACCAGGGATATTTCTTCAGCAAGCCGCTGCCTGTTCAGGAATTCGAGAACCGCGTGCGTGGTATAAATGCAGAGCAGCCCTGCCTCGTCGACGAACAGTGATGATTGACGTTCAGGCCACGCCCGCCAGCGTCTGGTCCGTCCACACCAACGCGGCTATCGCTGCCTGCATGTAGCAGGCATCCTCGATCCCGCACGACGCCAATGCGCCGGCCAGCTGTTCCGGACTGGCGCCGGAATCCGACTCCCCGAGCCTCACCAGCGCCAGCGCGTTGGCGTAATGGCCCGCACTCCCCCGCAGTGCTTCACGCACGACATCCGGCAGCGCCGCTTTTTCCAGAAGCTCCGGAAGCGGCTGGCCCAGAACCTTGTCGAGCAGCGAGAACAGTCCGACCAGAAAAAGGCGCGCCGGGTCGTTCGGGACATTTCCCCTGCCGGCCAGGAGTTCCAGCGTGCGGCCCCGCGTCAGCGCGCGCTCGGCCAGCGAGATTTCCTGATAGGTCGGATTCGCGAAATCGAAAAGCAGCAGCGAGGTCCAGCGGGCAAACTTCAACCGCCCGAGGAGGACCAATGCCTCGGTGAGGTTGTCGACGGGTTGCTGCAATCCCATGGCCGCCGAATTGATGTAGCGCAGCAGCTTGTAGCTCAGGGTCGGCTCGTTCTTCAACTGCTCGGCAATGGCGGAAAAACTCTGTTCGCGAAGCAGCATATCCACGATGCTCAGGACAGCCATGTGATTGACCCCGCCGCCGACGGGATGGAGACTCTCGCGGCTCGAGATGAACTCCCCCTGGAAAAGGTCGAAGCCGGACTTGTAGCAGAACTGATAGTCGTCATGGCTCTGGACATTCCGTGCCACCAGTTGAGGAGCCGATTGTCCCGCGAGGCGCAGCTTCTTTAGATGACGGCACAGCTCGCGCAAATCCAGCGCGTTGAAAGCGGTCACATCGACCTGGATGAAGTCCGCTTCGGCGAGCAGGGGCGAAGCGCCATCGGCAGCCTCGGCATGGTTCAAACCAAGGATAAAGCCCTTGCGTTTCAGCTCGGCCAGTCGGGCATGAAGCCCCTCCCGATTCGTCGCCTCGTCCTCCAGATCGAGAATCAGCACGGTATTCCGCGGCGGCAGCCGATCGATCAGGGTGTTATCGAGCGATCCCCCCGACAGGGCGATGAAGGCCAGGCGGTTGCCGAGCAACGATGTCACGCCATGCAGCGCCAACTGGGCCAGGAGCGCGGTATCGTAGGCTCGTTTCGCCGCATCCCCGCCCAGCGACGTGCGGGTCTGCAGACTCGTCAGCAGGGAAAACTCATAACCCGCGATTCTTTCGACGCGATTGAGCACCGCCTCCCGGCGAACGAACGCATGCCCGGCCTGACGAGCGCTCTTGAGCGGCGCCTCGCTGTTCAGGCGGGCGAAGTCGTCCTTGTCGCGACGACTTTCTCCCTGCCCAACGGCGACCGGGACAGTGCCTTCGGCTGACCGGAAAAACAAGCGTCGAAAAAAATCGAGCATGCGACTTGACGAGCCCTCGCCTGAACTGGCGGCAAAGAGCCGAGGTTAATGATGATTCAGTATGGCAGTGCATTGACCAAGGTCAAACCAAAAATGCTGCTTGCTCAAGGGAGCATCGACATTCTTGCCCGCGACACACCTACCTCCCCGCCACCTTGGCCGCGAGCACATCCGGCGGCACAGGCTCCGGCACACGGTTTTTGACTGCCGGCAGGGACATCAGGTAGGCGTAGATCGCCTGCAAATCCTTCTCGGGCAAGCCGGAAAGGCCCTGCCAGGGCATCGGCGGCAGGAGCGGCCGGGCCACGCCGAGGTGCTTTCCAGTGCGCATGGCCTGGATGAAATCCTTCTCTTTCCAGGCGCCGATGCCGGTTTCCCGGTCCGGTGTCAGGTTGGCGGAATAGCTGATACCCCACGGTCCGACGAAGGCGGTCATGGTGGCCGACCCGCCCCAGTTCCATTCCGCGTCCAGGCGCGGGGGCGGCGTCAGCTTCAAGCCTTCGGGATGGCCGGACAACCCTCTGGCCATATCCTTTTCCGGGCCGTTGGCCCCCATCTTGAACGGCGTATGGCAGGTCACACAGTCGCCAACGCTCACCAGCAGGGCGCCGCGCTTGATCAGGGCCGCGTCGCGGCCTTCGGCGAGGGCTGCCGTCGAAAGCGTGGTGCAGGTCAACAGGCCGGCGGTCATGGCGGCAATGGTGGTAATAGCGGTTCGATCGAATATGCGATGCATCGTGATTCCTCCTTGGTTCGTCTGGCGCACGTTGAAAATCAGGCTATCTGACGGCGGCACAGCCTTCGCGCCGCAGCCGCGATGGCTTCCGGTTGGGGAACGAAGGCCTGCTCCAGCGGATAGCTGGAGGCCACCGGCGCATCCGGCCCGCCCAGGCGGACGATCGGCGCCTTGAGGCAGGCAAAGGCTTCTTCCGCCACCACGGCGGCGATCTCGGCCCCGACCCCGCACACGCGGTTGGCTTCGTGCACCACCACCAGGCGGCCGGTTCTTTCCACCGAGGCGAGCACGGTTGCGGCGTCCCACGGCTTGAGGCTGCGCAGGTCGATGATCTCCGCCGAAATCCCTTCGGTGGCCAGCATTTCCGCTGCCTGCCGGCAGTGATGCACCGTCTTGCCGTAGGACACCACGGTCACGTCACTGCCCTCGCGCGCAACGGCGGCCTTGCCTAGAGGCACGACCTCCTCGTCCAAAGGCACATCACCGGGCTGGTAGAGCAGGCCGATATCGATGAAGAAGAGAACCGGATTGTCGTCGCGGATGGCGGCCTTGAGCAGCCCCTTGGCGTCCGCCGGATTGCTCGGCATCACCACCTTGAGGCCGGGACTATGCACGAACCAGGCCTCGACGTTGTGGTTGTGCTGGGCGCCGACGCCCCAGCCGGCGCCGGTCATGGCCAGCGTCACGAGCGGAAAGGCAAACTGCCCGCCGGACATGTAGCGCAGCTTGCCGGCGCTGTTCACCAGTTCGTCCATGGCGTAGCACAGGAACGGCGCGAAGAGCATATCGACGACCGGACGCAGGCCGGTGGCCGCGGCGCCGACCGCCGTGCCGGCGATGATGCCCTCGGCCAGCGGCGTGTTGCGCACGCGCAGGGCGCCGAATTCGGCCACCAGATCGTGGCGCTTGGTGGCGATGCCTTCGCCGAAGGCAATGATATGGCGGTCGCGGCGCATTTCCTCGGTCAGCGCGGCGCCGATGGCGTCGTAAAGGGTCAGGGCAGGCATGGTGGACAACTCCTCGGGATCAGGCGTAGACGTCGCGGGTCAATTCATCCGCGGCGGGATAAGGGGATGCCTCGGCGAAGGCGCGCGCGGCATGGATGCGCGTGGCAACCCTGTCGTCGATGGCGGCGGCCTGTGACGGATTCAGCGCACCCGCAGCCAGGAGGCGATCGCGGCACAGGGTGATGGGGTCGCGCGCCAGCCAGGCGGCCCGCTCGGCCGGGTCGACATAGGATTGGTCATCCGGCTCGAAATGGCCGCGGGTGCGGTAGGTCCAGGTTTCCAGCAGATACGGGCGACAACTGGCGCGCACCTGCTCCGCGGCGGCGCGGGCGGCCGCCAGCACGGCGGCAACGTCGTTGCCATCCACCGTCTGCGCCGGGATCCCATACGACGACGCCCATTCCGAGACATGCTCGCGGCTCATGGCCTCGCGGCGATGCACGAACGCCTGCCAGTGGTTGTTCTCGCATACGTAAAGGATGGGCAGGTTCCACAGCGCGGCGAGGTTGAGCGATTCGTGGAAACTGCCCTCGCAGGCCGCGCCGTCGCCGAAGAAACAGGCGACGATTCCCGGCCAGCCGAGCATGGCCTGCGACAGCGCAACGCCCGGGGCCATGGAAAGTTCTGCGCCGACGATGGTGGAGGTAAGCACGACCCCGAGCTCCTTTACCGAGATGTGCAGCGAACCGCTGCGTCCCTTGCAGTAGCCGTCACGGCGCCCCATCACCTCGGCCAGCAGGCGGCCGGGATCGGCTCCGCGCGCCAGCAGGTGTCCGGCACTGCGATGGTTGGTAAGGATCACGTCATCCGCGCCCAGGGCGTTGACCACGCCCACGGCGGCGGCTTCCTGACCGACCGACGTGCAGGTGCCGGGGATCGCGCCGGCGTCGCTGCCGGCGACGATCGCTTCTTCGTACGCGCGGATGAGCAGCATCTGCTCGAGCAATGGCCGCGCATCGATTTCGTGGGGATTGGCGGGATGGGGGGTCATGGCGTCTCCTGTCGTTGATCAGTGGAGACGAGTCTAGGCCGCCCGAGACTCCTGACAAGACGGGCAAAGGCCTCTTACGAATCTTTTAAGAAACGGTGAATGAAGATTTAAGAAAACAGCGCCTCGAGACGCTTTTCAACCACCTTCAAGCAGCCGTAACGGCCGGTCGACCGCGAGCGAGAACCTTCCTCGTCCGGTCTTGGCCAGATGAATGCCGGCGTCGCGCTCCTCCAGGCGCCGCTGCAGCAGCACCAGGCGCGCTTCCAGGTTGTCGCTCACGCCCGGCAGACGGATGCGCGAGTCCACACGCAGACCCTTGTTGGTGAAACTGGTGCGCCGCCGTTCGACAAAATCGGTGAGCAACGCCCACAGGATGGCGCCGGCCACGCCCTTGATCAGGTAGTCGTCGTCCAGGAACACGCTGTCGGTGGCGCCAAAGTGGCGCACCGCCAGCGGCGATCCGGCCACGACCGGCGCGGCGTTTTCCGAAGACAGAGGCTCCTCGGCCAGTTCCTCGGCCTGTTGGTGATGCTGGATGGCCAGGCCCAGTTGGGCAGCAAAGGCCACCAGTGCGTCCTCGTCGTCATACCCGAAGTGCAGGTCGGCAATGCTCTCCACGTAGAGCACGCCAGTGAGACGGTCGAAGGCGGTAATGGGCACGGCCAACTGACTGCGCGCATCCGGCAGGCCGGGCAACGGAATGGCGGTTTCCAGCGCGTCGGCATCGCCATCGGCGGCGATGCTGTCGCGCACCGTGCGGCCGTAGGCATATTCACTGGTCATGAAACCGATGCGAATCGGCGTTCGCTCCCTGGCGCAAATACCTATCACGCCCGCCCCTACCGGGATTTCCGATCCGATCCCGGATTCGGGATACCCCCGGCTGGCCAGCGTATAAAGCCGCCCGCGTCCGTCGTCATGCATCAACAGCATGACGTGGCCGATGCCGAATTCATCGCCCAGACAGTCGAGCGCCGTTTCGAGCAGGCACTCCAGCGTTCCGCAACCGGCCAGCCGCTGCGTAGCCCGGCGCAGGGCGGTCAGGTAATTGACCGGAGGCGGGGGTGGCGGCACCGTCGGCCCCGGCACCTGCTCGATGCCGAGAATGCGATAGACGTCCGATCCCAGCAGGCGGAACACGTCGCTCATTCCTGTATGGGAGGCGATGCCGGCCAGCTTGGCCTTCATCTGCTCGAACAGCGGGCCCGCCGTCTCGGTACGCAAATAGCGCAAAGTCAGCCGATACTGGGCGCCGGACAGGTGGCTGGTCAGCAGCAGGCGCACCGGCGAGCCGGCGAGAACGTTCTGCCGCGTTCGGTTGAAGAACTGGTACGACAGGGCGACGTGCTCGTTGTCGATGAACTGCACCTGCGACAAATACGCCAGGTTGGGCATGCCTTCTGCGTCACAGGTGGCGATGTGTCCGGGAATGATGCCTTCCAGACACTCGCGGATGGTTTCGATGCGCACGCTCATCGGGCACCGCCCAGCGGTTCGCCGGCCTTGGGGCCGGGTGTCTGGGAGAAAGCGGCACAGGGCGAATACACGACCGTCGCCAGATCCTCCGCGGCGCAGGCAAACAGGGTGCGCACCACCTCTTCGGGCAAGCCCAGGGGCAGGACTTCCGCGACAAAATCGGCGGCGTGCGCCTCGACGATGGAAAAATCGGCCGGATCGAAAGGCTGCACCTGCGCGTCCACCCCTTTCAATTGCACGGTGCGGTTGCTGCTGGGCAGGCTGAAGACATTGGCCACCTTGCCGCTGCGGCGGATATTCTCCAGGAGCTCCGCCGACTGCGAGCGCTTGACGAACACGCCCACCCGCCGGCCGCCATCGAGCACCTTGCAGCCCATCCCACGGCTCATGCTCGCCAGGCGATCCGGCCCGCAGGCCGCCAGGCTGATGCTGACGCCGGACTGGATGAAGGCAATGTTGTCGCTGTCGAGCATTGGGCTCCCGGGAAGTGGGCAGGGCAATGGCCACTTCGACAGCGAGTCCTGGCGGAAAGTGCCTGCTACCCGATCACCCGCCAAATTGCGGCTTGCGCTTTTCCACGAACGCGCGCACCCCTTCGAGTCCATCGGGCGAACGGCTCAGTTCAACAATCTGCCGGGTTTCGCGTTCCATGTGCGATTCCAGCGAGTCGTTCAGCGACAGCGCCATCAGCTTCTTCACTCCGCCATAGGCCCGCGTCGGGCCGTTGGCCAGCTGGTTGGCCAGCGCGTCGACTTCCGCCGCCAAGTCGGCTTGCGGCACCACGCGGTTGACCAGCCCCCATTCGAGCGCTTCCTGCGCGGTCAGGGAGCGATTGGTGAGGAACAGTTCCATGGCCCGGCGCCGTCCGATCAGGCGCGGCAGATAGTACGTCGCGCTGCCGTCGGGCGTCAGGCCGATCTGCGTATAGGCGCTGGTAAACACGGCATTGTCGGCCGCGATCGCCAGGTCGCAGGCGGCGGCCAGTCCCAAGCCGGCACCGGCAGTGACGCCGTTGATCGCCGCGATCACCGGCACTTCCATCCAGGCCAGGCGCGCGACAGCCATGTGCATGAATCCTGTCACTTCCTTGAGCAACAGATCGACGGTCTGCGGATCCCTGGCGAAGGAAGCCACATCGCCCCCGGCGCAAAACGCCTTGCTGCCGGAACCGGTGAGCACCACGGCTCGCACCGAGCGGTCCGAGCCGCAACGGTTGACGATATCGCAAAGCTCCTTCATGCAGTCCAGATCCAGCGCGTTGTAGGACTTCGGCCGGTTGATCGTGATGCGGGCGACGTGATTCTCCAGTCGGTACTCAAAATTGTCGTAGTTCATCGGGTTTCTCTCTGAAAGGTTCTTGTACGGTTCAACAACCAATGGGCGAATACTACCCCCTTCTCATGCGCCGATGGACGCAGCGAGTCTCAGGTCGGGTCAGGCCGGCCGGCGGATCAAACGCACTGGGAGAGTCTGGACACAAGCACAGACTCCCCATCCAGCAAATCCTGGAAGGCCGTATCGCAGAACACCGCGAATTCGCGACAGCGTTGCGGACCGATGACATCGCCAGCACTGGCTGTTTTTGCCGGGTGGCACATCAGGAGATCACCGTCCCGGGCTTCCCTGAACCAGGCCGCCAGGTATTCCCGGTAAAGCTCACTGTCCGCCTGGAAATCGTACACGCCGAGCAATCGGCGGTTCATTCGAATGCCGTTTCCTTGCGCCAACTGTTGCATTGCACCTGCCCCCAGGGCAGCGATGATGCGCGCCTTCAACCGGCAGGAAGCAGGAACGGGACAGGGGCTGGTCGAACGCAGCCACAAGGAGCGACCGGGATAGCGCCGGTTGATGACGTCGACCAGACCATCCCGGATGACGGGCAACTGATGCACGTGCTGATGACCGTCGATGAAATCCGGCGCGCATCCGAACGCCTGTTCGAAAGCATCGAGCTGAGTCTCGATCCCGGCCACGAGCGCGGTTTTTTGCACCCGTCGCAGGTAGCACTCGACGATCAGGCGCGGCAGCGGTCTCTGCTGCGGGTTGTCACCAATGGGCTCGGAGAAGTTAAGATGCAGCCCTATATCGACAGGAAGCGACTTCAGGGCCTTGGCATTGGCCATCAGCGTCGGGCCTTGGCCGAGGCAGCTGACAGCGCTGAGGCGCCCCATTCCCGATAGCTCCAGGATACCGTCGTCGATGCCGTGATTCATGCCGAAATCGTCGGCGCAAATGGCGATCCTTTTGATTTGAGGCCCTTCGGTCGTGGCGGCAGGCGGTTTTTGACAGGTACTGTGCATGAAGAAAATGATAAAGGAGGTTAGCTGGTTTATCGCCGTTGGTTGCGCGGCAGCGGCTACGCACTGGATGGTCGCGGTAACCTGTGTCGACCGGGCCGGAGTCTCACCGCTCGTCGCCAACGTGCTGGGTTGGCTGGTGGCTTTCTCCGTCTCGTTCTGGGGCCATTACCGGCTGACGTTCCGTCACCAGAGGAAAGAGCTTGCCACGGCTTTCAGGCGCTTCTTCCTCCTTTCGGCGGGGGGTTTCCTGATTAACGAACTCTCCTACGCCCTCCTCCTGAAGGCCACATCGGTTCCTTACGATCTTCTCCTAGCAGCGATTCTGGTGGCCATCGCCTTTCTTACTTTCGTTATCAGCCGGCTGTGGGCTTTCCGTCACAAAGAGGCAGCGTGTTGATTGTATCGGGAGTCAAACGCCACAAAACATTCTGCCTTTCCCTGGCGTAAACCGGTTGGTTTTTCAACCACGGCAAGATTCCTTCCGCCCTCGAGGTTCCGAGGATCCACAGCGCTCCGGATGCATGGTGGCACACTGTCTTGTCGAACGCCGGGGGCGTCATCAGGACGGTTTTCGCCCTTTCCGGGTCGAATTGTCCGGCGTCGAACAGTTCCTTGCGCCAATCGTCGTCTCGGGGAATTCCGGGATCGTTCCAATTGGCGACGAACCAGATCGGCTTGGACGACCTCAGGTAAAACGGCACGTCGTATCTGTGTACTCCAACCATGACGAACTGATCGCCGGCGGCAAAAACGGGCCTGATCGATTCTGCCAGCGGCTTGGTTGAATCTTTGTAGGCAAAGACCAACGCGATCGCCGCCCCCGCGCAGATGAATGTTGCCGCTCCCAGTGTGCGGGAAAACCAGCGTTGCGCCGCGTCCGGGTCGCGTTGCGTCCAGGACGAGAAGACTTCGGCGACAAACCAGGCCAGCGGCGGCACCGCGGGCAGGATATAGCCGACCAGCTTGGAACTGGGAAGCGAGAAGAAAGCCAGGATCAGCCCCAGCCAGATGGCCATCAGGCTGCGCAGCGGGTCCGACTCGGCGCCTTGCCGGTTGCGACCGGCAGCCCTGGCGATCCAGAGAGACCAGGGCAGCGTCAGCAGCAGAAGCACCGGGAGATAGAACCAGAACGGCTGCGGGTTGTTGAAACCCGTTTCCGAAAAGCGCTTGAAGTGGTGATACACGACGAAATAGTCGTAAAAACCGGGATAAAGATGCTGCATCCAGTAAAACCACGGCAGCGCGATCAGCATGAACACCAGGATCGCCTCGAGGCGGAACATCGGCAGCATCAAACGCCACTGACGGCGCCAGAGAAGCCAGAAGAACAGCACGCCTCCCGGAAGGACGATACCTATCAGGCCCTTGGCCAGAACGCCCAGCGCAGCGAAGGCATAAGCAGTCGCCAGAGCGCCGCGGCAGGGCTGATTACGCTCCATGCGCAGTATGGCATCGGCCCCTGACAGGATGGTCAGCGAAATCATGCCGGCGACCAGCATATCCAGGTTGGCAAATTGCGCACCGAAGAAGAACAGCGGTTGCGTTACGAGGATGATCGTCGCCAGCGTCGCGAACCGGCTGCTGCGATAACGGCGCAGGAACAGGAATAACCCGCCGACCGTCAGGATAGCCGCGAGCAGCGATGGCAGGCGCCCGGCCCACTCGCCGACGCCAAGAATTTTCATTCCGGCGGCGCTGATCCAGTAAAACAGCTGCGGCTTGTGGAAATAAGGCAAGCCGTCGATGACCGGAACCAGCCAGTTTCCCGAGGACACCATCTCCCACGCAACACCGACATAACGCCCCTCGTCGGGCAGCATTAGCGGTCGCAAGCCGGCCAGCAGCATCAGCCACAGCGCCGCGGCAACAATCACCGCCACAGGCGAGTTGCCTTCAATCAGGCGAGACGCGGCACCAGGACGAAAAATCGAACCGAAGCAAATCATTTCTTGTTTTCCGCGTTCTGCTGTCCCAGTTGTTGCCTAATGACGTAAAGGGGGCGCTGCTTCACTTCGTCGAAGATGCGGCCGATATAGGCGCCAATCGTACCGAAGGCCAGCAGGTTGATACCGGAAAAGAAGAACATGGCCGTAACAATGGTTGTCCACCCGGACACTTCATGCCCGTGCAAGAGATAATCGAGCACCAGATAGCCGCCGTAGCCAAAGGAACACAGGGCAAGCAGGCTGCCGGTCACGCTCAGCATGTGCAGTGGCCAGGTCGAAAACGCGGTGATCCCGTCGACGGCAAGACTGACGAGTCTGAACGGGTGGAAGTTGCTTGCGCCGTGAACCCGTACCGTGGGCTTATAGAATATCGACTCGGTGTTGAAACCAACCCAGGCGTAAAGCCCTTTCATGAAGCGAGTGCGTTCCGGGAGGTTAAGGAGGGCATTCACCACCCGACGGTCCATCAGGCGGAAGTCCCCGGCATTTTCCGGAATATCGATCCGGCGGTTGCTCCCCAGAATGCGGTAGAAGACGCGAACGCCAATGCGCTTCAGCCAGGATTCATCCATGCGATCCTGCCTCACCGCATAGACCATATCGGCGCCGGCGTTCCAGCGCTTCACCATATCGGGAATCAGAGAGAGCGGATGCTGCAGGTCCGCATCGAGGCAGATGACGACATCGCCGGTCGACGCCTCCAATCCGGCCGTGAGCGCGGCTTCCTTGCCGAAATTGCGCGACAGCTGGATATACCGGTAACCCGGCGTTGCCGAAAGACTCGCCATCAATTGCGGCGTGGCGTCCTTGCTGCCGTCGTCGACCAGGAGAATTTCCCAGGCGGAACTGATCCCTTCAAGAAGTTCCGCCAGTGCGGGTAACAGGAGGAGCAGATTGTCGTATTCATTCAAGGCCGGAACGATGCAGCTGATGCTCGGCTTCTCCGCGCCCGGCGCTCGATCCGACACCGACGTGGGCAGAGTGTTCATTGTGGCTCCCTGAAACATTATTGATATTGGCTCCTGCTCACTATAGCCGGCGCTGGCACCGCACACAGACGGAGAAGTGGCTCTTGGTGATCCTGCCGGGAAAAAGGCGGAAAGATACGCCACCAAGCTTAAGAGTAGCTTAAGCATCAAAATCGGCCACGTTAAGACTGGCTTAAGCTCGCAAAACTAGACTGGCGAACTGATAATGAAGCCAGCCTGACCATTGGCTGCGCGATCCGTTTCCACGTACCCAGGGAAATCAATGCAATCGAAGCTCAGTATTCCGGCCAGCCCATCACGGCGGGTGTTGCGAAGCTACTTTGTCCTGTCCTACTTCATGGTCTTCGCGACCATGGCCATGTTCTGGCCTTTTGCTGCGACCGATACTTTTCTGGCCAAAGTCTTCCTTGGCGGCACGTCCGCGGCTTACGCCGCACTTTTCCTGGCCATCCCCATCACATTGACGGCTTTCGTCTCCTGGGCTCTGGGTCTTGTAACGAAACGCGAAGTTCTGCGCCGGGCAGTTGGCTACGCCACGGCTTACTTGACCGTGACGTTGCTGCTCGTCAGCCTGTACGCCGACTATCGCCTATACGCCCTGTACGAATACCATTTCAACGGCTTTGTCTGGAATCTGCTGACCACCCCCGGAGGAATCGCCGCGCTGGGCGCGACCGACTCCACCATGCTCACCGCCGCCCTCCAGGTCGCTCTGCTCTGCCTGTCCACCGCGGCACCATTGTGGCTCCTGCATCGCTATCAACGGTCACACACTCTCGTTTCGCGTCGGGCGATACTCGCCGTTTTGTGCTTTCTCACGCTGGTCTTCGTGTCCGAAGAAAGTGTCTACGCGTACAGCACCTACACGGGACAGGAGGACTACATCGCCGCCGCCGACGTCGTTCCGTTCCACCTGCACGCGAGCGCCGCCGGCTTGTTCAAGCGCATGGGCATCGAGCGTACCGCGCTGAAAACGCTGCGTATCGCCGGCGGCGAGGTTGAATACCCGGGCAAGAACCTGCAGTCGAAGCCTTTGGCCAAATATCCGAATGTAATCATGCTCGTCGGCGAATCGTTCCGCTGGGATTTGCTCGATCCGGAAATCACGCCCAATCTCTGGAAGTTTTCCAACCAGGCCCTTCGCTTCGAGCAGCATTACAGCGGCGGGAATCGGACACGCATGGGGCTGTTCTCCATGTTCTATGGCATCTACAGCCCCTATTGGTACAGCTTCGAGCAGCAACGGGTTGCCCCGGCCTTGATGAATTTCCTGCGCAGCAAGGACTATCAGCTGGCGCTGCACACCAGCCAGAGCTTCGACTACCCGGAACTTCGACACAC
>JARKPC010000024.1 GCA_029975435.1 Propionivibrio sp.
CAGGTCGGCAACGTGACCCACGAGAAGGTTTCCATCGGCAAGGCCGGTCGCAACCGCTGGCTGGGCAAGCGCCCCAAGGTCCGCGGCGTGGCCATGAACCCTGTCGACCACCCGTTGGGCGGCGGCGAGGGCAAGAGCTCCGGCGGCCGTCACCCGGTGTCGCCGTGGGGCAAGCCGGCCAAGGGTCAGAAGACCAGAAACCGCAAGAAGGCCTCGTCGCGGCTTATCGTGAAGCGCCGCAACGAGAAGTAGGAGCCAGAACATGCCCCGTTCGCTCAAAAAAGGTCCTTTTTTGGACGGCCACCTCACCGCGAAGGTGGAGAAGGCCAACGAGACACAGGATCGCCGCGTGATCAAGACCTGGTCGCGCCGCTCCACCATACTGCCTGAAATGGTCGGCCTCACTTTCGCCGTCCACAACGGCCGCAAATTCATCCCCGTCTTCGTTTCCGAGAACATGGTCGGACACAAGCTGGGCGAGTTCGCCCCCACCCGCACCTTCCACGGCCACGCTGCCGACAAGAAGGCCGCCAAGGGCAAGAAGTAGGGGAGTCAAGCCATGGAAGCCAAAGCCATAGCCAAGTTTATCCGGGTCTCTCCCCAGAAGGCCCGCCTGGTGGCGAACACCATCAAGGGCAGGGGCGTCGAGGAAGCCATGAACATCCTCAAGTTCACGCCCAAGAAGGCCGCCAGGATCATCGGCAAGGTGCTGCACTCGGCCCTTTCCAACGCCGAACAGATGTCCGCTGACGTGGACACCCTCAAGGTGAAGGAAGTCATCGTGAACCAAGGCCCCACCCAGAAGCGGATCATGCCGCGTTCCATGGGCCGGGCCAACCGCATCCTCAAGCGCACCAGCCACATCACTGTGGTGGTCGAGGAAGAGAAGGAGTAGGGGCCATGGGTCAGAAAGTCCACCCGTACGGCTTCCGCCTGGGTTACAACAAGAACTGGACTTCCCGCTGGTTCGCGAAGAAGGATTATCCCGCCTTCGTCTACGAGGACAGCAAGATTCGCAAGTTCGTGAAGTCCTCGTTGTTCCACGCGGGCATCTCCCGTATCGAGATTGAACGCGCCGGCGGCAAGATCAAGCTGATTATCCACACCGCGCGTCCGGGCATCGTCATCGGCCGCAAGGGCACCGAGATCGAGAAGGTCCGCGCGGACCTCAGGAAGCGCTTCGGCCGCGAGTTCGCGGTCGAGGTCAACGAGATCCGCCGCCCCGAGGTCGATGCCCAGCTGGTCGCCGAGAACATCGCGCTGCAGCTCGAGCGCCGCGTGGCCTTCCGCCGCGCCATGAAGCGCACCGTGGGCCTGGCCCGCAAGTTCGGCGCCGAAGGCATCTAGGTGTTCTGCGCCGGCCGCCTGGCCGGAGCCGAGATCGCCCGCTCCGAATGGTACCGCGACGGCCGCGTGCCGCTGCACACCCTGCGCGCCGACATCGATTACGGCCTGGCCACGGCCAAGACCACCTACGGCGTCATCGGCGTCAAAGTGTGGATCTTCAAGGGCGAGATTCTGGATAGCGAGGTCGAACAATAATGCTCTCCCCGAACAGAACCAAATTCCGCAAGCGTCATAAGGGCCGTCTCGACGGTCCCGCCACCGGCGGCACCGAGGTCTCCTTCGGCGAGGTCGGCATCAAGGCCGTGGAGCACGGCAAGCTGACCAGCCAGCAGATCGAAGCCGCCCGTGTCGCCATCATGCGCCACATCAAGCGCGGCGGCAAAGTCTGGATCCGCGTCTTCCCGGACTTCCCGGTCACCGCCAAGCCCGCCGAAGTCCGCATGGGCTCGGGCAAGGGCTCCCCGGTGGGCTGGTGCGCTCCGGTCAAGCCCGGCCGCGTGCTCTACGAGGTCAAGGGTGTCGAGATGGAGGTCATGATCGAGGCCCTCAAGCGTGCCCAGCACAAGCTGCCGATCAAGACCAAGATCGTGACCAAGGAGCTCGTCTAGCCATGTTGACCGCCAAGGAACTGCGCGAACTGGACGAGGCCAAGCTGGCCGAGAAGCTCACCCAGTCTCAGGAGGAGCTTTTCAAGCTGCGCTTCCAGCACGCCACGGCCCAGCTGGAGAAGACGCACCGTTTGGGTGAGCTGAAGAAGGACATCGCCCGCATCAAGACGGCGATGAACCAAATCAAAAGCGGCAGGTAGGAAACCATGGAAGAGCACAAGAGCAACCGCCGGGTGCTGACCGGCATCGTGGTCTCCGACAAGTGCGACAAGACCATCGTCGTGCGCGTCGAGACCCTGGTCAAGCATCCCCTGGTGAAGAAGTACATCCGCCGCCGCAAGAAGTTCATGGCCCACGATCCGATGAACGAGTGCGGCATGGGCGACAAGGTGCAGATCATCGAGCACCGCCCCCTGTCCGCCCGTAAGCGTTGGCATCTGGTCAAGATCATGGAGAAGGCGAAATGATCCAGGTTGAATCCGTTCTCGACGTCGCCGACAACTCCGGTGCCAAGAAGGTCGCCTGCATCAAGGTGCTTGGCGGCTCCCGTCGCCGGTATGCGTCGGTAGGCGACATCATCGTCGTCTCCGTGAAGGAAGCCATGCCCCATTCGAAGGTGAAGAAGGGGCAGGTGATGAAGGCCGTCATCGTGCGCACCAAGAAGGAAGTTGGTCGTCCCGATGGCTCCTACATCAAGTTCGACAACAACTCGGCCGTGCTGCTCACCAACCAGCTCGAGCCAGTGGGAACCCGCATCTTCGGACCCGTGGCCCGCGAACTTCGACTGAAGAACTTCATGAAGATCGTTTCGCTGGCCCCTGAAGTCCTCTAGATCGGCAGCCCGGGGAAACTATGAAAACGTACCGCATCCGCAAGGACGACAAGGTGATGGTCATTGCGGGCAAGGACAAGGGCAAGATCGGTAAGGTCTTGAAAGTCCTGCCCAAGAGCGACCGCATCCTGGTGGAAAAGGTCAACGTGGTGAAGCGTCACCGCAAGGGCAACCCCTACGCCGGACAGGCCGGGGGCATCGAGGAGAAGGAGGCCCCCCTGGCCATCTCCAACGTCGCCCTGATGTGCGACGCCTGCGCG
>JARKPC010000208.1 GCA_029975435.1 Propionivibrio sp.
GTCGCGGCGGGCCTGGTCAAATGGCGCGGCGTGGGCTTCATCCACCGCCTGCTGCCGCCCGTGGTGATCGGGCCGGTAGTGATGGTGATCGGCCTCGGGCTGGCGCAGGTGGCGGTGAACATGGCGACCGGCAAGGCCGGCGACCAGCAGGTCATGCCCTACGGCACCGCGCTGTCGGTGGCCGGCATTTCGCTGCTGGCGACGATGCTGACCGCGATCCGCGCGCGGCGCATCCTCAAGCTGGTGCCGATCCTGGTCGGCGTGGCGGTCGGCTACGCCTACTCGCTGGTCATCGGCATCGTCGATTTCTCCAAGGTGACGCAGGCTGCCTGGCTGGCGGTGCCGGAGTTCGGCAAGCCCGAGTTCAACCTCGCCGCGATCCTGTTCATGATCCCGGTAGCCATCGCGCCGATCGTCGAGCACGTCGGCGGCATCCTGGCCATCGGTTCGGTGACCGGCAAGGACTTCACCGATTCGCCCGGCCTGCATCGCACCCTGCTCGGCGACGGCCTGGCGGTCAACATCGCCGGCCTCTTCGGGGGACCGCCCGTGACGACCTACGGCGAAGTCACCGGCGCGGTGATGCTGACCAAGAACTACAACCCGGTGGTGATGACCTGGGCGGCGATCTTTGCCATCCTGATGGCCTTCGTCGGCAAGTTCGGTGCCTTCCTGCAAACGATCCCCATGCCGGTGATGGGCGGCATCATGATGCTGCTCTTCGGCTCGATCGCCGGCATCGGTCTGAAAACCATCATGGACGGCCGCGTCGACCTCGCCAGCGCGCGCAACCTGTGTATCGTTTCCGTCACCCTGGTTACCGGCATCGGCGGCCTCGGTGTGACCATCGGCAGTTTCTCGCTGCAGGGCATCAGCCTGTGCGGCGTCCTTGCCGTTCTGCTCAACCTCCTGCTGCCGCGCGAGCCGGTGGCGGAAAAAGTCTGATTTCCTTTAACCAACCTTACTGGATGAAAAAATGAAAAAACGCGTTTCGCTTCTGCTGGCCGCGCTAGTGGCATCTACCCTGCTGATTGCCTGTGGCAAGAAGGAAGAACCGGCAAAGGCCGCGGCTCTGGCCCCGGCACCGGCCCCCGCCGTGGTCAAGTCCATCGTCATCGGCCTCGACGACCATTTCCCGCCCATGGGCTTCCGCGATGAGAAGAACGAGATCGTCGGCTTCGACATCGACCTGGCCAAGGAAGCCGGCAAGCGCCTAGGGGTTGAAGTCACCTTCAAGCCGATCGATTGGGCCGCCAAGGAAGCGGAACTCAACGGCAAGCGCATCGACGTGCTGTGGAACGGCCTGACGATCACCGAAGAACGCAAGGCCAACATCCTGTTCACCAAGCCCTACCTCGAAAACCGCCAGATCATCGTGGTTCCCGAGAAGTCGCCGATCAAGGCCAAGGCCGAGCTGAAGGGCAAGGTCGTCGGCGTGCAGGACGGCAGCAGCGCGGTCGACGCGGTCAACAAGGATGCGGAAGCGGCCAAGGCGATCAAGGAGCTGAAGAAATTCTCGGACAACGTCACTGCGCTGATGGACCTGTCCGCCGGTCGCCTGGATGCCATCGTGGTCGATGAAATCGTCGGCCGTTACTACGTTGCCAAGAAACCGGGCGAATACCGCGTCCTCGACGAAAACTTCGGCACCGAGGACTTTGGCGTCGGCACGCGCAAGGACGATACCGAGTTGATGGGCAAGATCGAAAAGGCCCTGGACGACATGAAGGCGGACGGCACCGCGGCAACCATCTCGACCAAGTGGTTCGGCAAGGACATCCTGAAGAAGTAATCGGATAGCAAACGATTTCCTCTTCGATCCGGCCATCCGGTAGACTGGCGGTTTTGTCTACCCGGCCGGATTTCCCTTTTCAGGGCTTCGAGTTTCCTCCATGAACTACGTGTTCGACATCTTGCCCCCCCTGTTGCAGGGAACCGGGGTCACCTTGCAGGTTTTTCTCATCACCCTGGTCCTCTCGGTTCCCTTGGGGCTGGCGCTGGCGCTGATGCGCATCTCGCGCTTCAAGACCGTCAGCGGACTGGTCAATGGCTACATCTGGCTGATGCGCGGTACGCCATTGATGCTGCAAATGCTGTTCATCTACTTCGCGCTGCCGTTCGTGCCGGTGATTGGCATCCGCCTGCCGGATTTTCCGGCGGCCATCGTCGCTTTCGTGCTCAATTACGCCGCATACTTCGCCGAGATCTTCCGTGCCGGCATCCAGTCGATCGACCGCGGGCAGTACGAAGGCGCGCGCGTGCTCGGGCTGACCTATGCACAGACCATGCGCCGCATCGTCCTGCCGCAGGTAATCAAACGCATCCTGCCGCCGATCAGCAACGAGACCATCACGCTCGTCAAGGACACCTCGCTGATCTACGTGCTGGCCATGAACGATTTGCTGCGCGCCGCGCGCGGCATCGTCCAGCGCGACTTCACGACGACGCCGTTCATCGTCGCCGCCGCCTTCTACCTGATCATGACGCTGGTGCTGACCTACGGCTTCCAGCGGCTGGAAAAGAAATACGCCGTCTATGATGAATGATCCGATGATCCGTGCCGTCGACGTGCACAAGCATTTTGGTCCGGTCGAAGTCCTCAAGGGGGTTTCCCTTGACGTGGCGAAGGGCGAAGTGATCGCCGTCATCGGGCCTTCCGGTTCGGGCAAGAGCACCTTCCTGCGTTGCCTGATCCATCTCGAAACCGTCCATCGCGGCACGATCCGCATCGAGGGGGAAACGCTGGTCTCGACCGATGCGGAGGGCCATTGCCGCTATGTGCCCGATCCCGAGATTCGGCGTATCTGCGGCAAGATGGGCATGGTCTTCCAGCATTTCAACCTGTTTCCCCACCTGACCGTGCTGCAGAACATCATCGAGGCGCCGATGACCGTCAAGGGCTTGCGCCGGGAAGAGATCGTGCCGAAGGCGGAAGTGTTGTTGAAAAAGGTCGGGCTGTTGGAGAAGCGCGACAGCTACCCGTCGCGCCTGTCCGGTGGTCAGAAGCAGCGCGTGGCAATCGCGCGCGCGCTGGCCATGGAGCCGGACATCATGCTCTTCGACGAGCCGACGTCGGCGCTCGATCCCGAATTGACCGGCGAAGTGCTGCGTACCATGCGCCAGTTGGCCGAAGAACACATGACCATGGTCGTCGTCACGCACGAAATGGCTTTTGCGCGTGAAGTCGCCAGCCGCGCCATCTTCATGGACGACGGCCTCATCGTCGAGGCCCGCCCGGCACGCGAGTTGTTCGCCGCGCCGGAACACCCGCGCACCAAAGCGTTCCTGGAGAACATGCTTTAGCATGCCTTCGCTTTCCGACGTCTTCTCCCCCGACGGTCTGCTTGCCGGCCACATCCCGGGTTACCGCCTGCGCCCGCAGCAACTGGAAATGGCTCAGCGCATCGCCGAGGCGATCGCCGGCAACAAGGTGCTCGTGGCCGAAGCCGGCACCGGTACCGGCAAGACGTTTGCCTACCTCGTCCCGGCGCTGCTGTCCGGCGGCAAGGTGATCGTATCCACCGGCACCAAGAATCTGCAGGACCAGCTGTTCTCCAAGGACATCCCGACGGTGTGCAAGGTGCTCGGTTCGCCGGTGCAGGTGGCGCTGCTCAAGGGGCGAGCCAACTACCTGTGCCACTATCATCTGGAGCGGGCACAGGCCGATGGGCGTTTCTTCACCCGCGAAGACGCCGCCGACGCGGCGCGTATCGCCCGCTTTGCGAAAAAGACCCGCACCGGTGACAAAGCCGAATGTGGCGAGGTTCCCGAAAATTCGCCGGTGTGGAACATGGTTACCTCCACTCGCGAGAACTGCCTCGGTCAGGACTGTCCGTACCACAAGGAGTGTTTCGTCCTCGCCGCGCGCCGCGAGGCGCTGGCGGCCGACCTGGTGGTGGTCAATCACCATCTCTTCTTCGCCGATGTGATGCTGCGCGATGAAGGCACGGCCGAGCTGCTGCCCGCGTGCAACACGGTGATCTTCGACGAAGCGCACCAGTTGCCGGAAACCGCCAGCCTGTTCTTCGGCAACAACGTGTCCACGGCGCAGGTGCTCGATCTGGCACGGGACGCCCGCGTCGAAGGGTTGGCCTCGGCGCGCGACTGCCTCGACTTTCCCAAGGTCTGCGGCGTCGTCGAGAAGGCGGCGAAGGATTTGCGCCTGACGCTGCCGGTCGAGCCGGCACGCTTTTCCCTGGCGCAGCTCGGAGAACGCCCGGGCTTCGACAACAACCTCGTCGGCCTGATCCGCGAACTCGACGTGCTGGCCGCGCTGCTGGAGACCCAGGCACAGCGCTCGGAAGGATTGGAGAACTGCTGGCGGCGGGCCGGTGAACTGGTGGCCATGTTGCGCCGCTGGCAGGCCGGCGCGGATTCCGACTACGTGCGCTGGGGCGAAACCTATACGCATTCGCTGCAGTTGAACGCCACGCCCCTCATCATCGCCGACATCATGCAGAAGCAGATGAGCGGGCACCCGCGCGCCTGGATCTTCACCTCGGCGACGCTGGCCGTGCAAAAGGATTTCGGCCACTACTGCGCGGAGATGGGCCTGAACGCGGCCGAGTCGGCGGCGTGGGACAGCCCCTTCGATTACGGGCAGCAGGCCGTGCTCTATGCGCCGACCGGGCTGCCCGACCCGAACACCTACACCTACACCGAAGCAGTGATCAAGGCCGCCTTCCCGGTGGTTCAAGCCAGCGGCGGGCGCGCATTCTTCCTGTGCACCTCGCTGCGCGCCATGCGCCGTGCGCACGAATTGCTGCAAGAACACCTGGAGCGAGCCGGCCTCGACCTGCCGCTTCTCATTCAGGGCGAGGGCAGCAAGAACGAGCTGCTCGAACGCTTTCGACGGCTCGGCAATGCCATCCTGGTCGGCAGCCAAAGCTTCTGGGAGGGCGTCGATGTGCGCGGCGAGGCGCTGTCGCTGGTGGTTATCGACAAGCTGCCCTTCGCGCCGCCCGACGACCCGGTCCTTTCGGCACGCATCGACCGCATGAAGGCGGAGGGGCGTAACGCCTTCATGGATTACCAGTTGCCGCGCGCGGTGATCAACGTCAAGCAGGGCGCCGGCCGGCTGATCCGCGATGAGAGCGACCGCGGCGTGCTGATGATCTGCGATCCGCGGTTGATCACCAAGCACTATGGCAAGCGCATCTGGCGCAGCCTGCCGCCGATGCGCCGTACGCGCGAACTCGACGACGTGCTGGCGTTCTTCGGAACATCATGACCCCACCCGCACCCCAGATCCCGCTCGACGACCTGCCGCCTGATTGTCGCGATGCCGCGGTCGTGCTCAATCGCGACTGCTTCTGCCGCACGGTGAACCACGACGAATTGCGGCGCGCATTGGAAAGCGAAGGCAGGGTCTCCTATGCCGAACTGCTGGCAACGCGCCCGAACCTGTTTTCCGATACCGCCGTTTTCGTGGCGCAGGCTCATCTTGATTTCATGGCGGATCTCGTGCGCGTGGTCGAACGGATCGTTTCGCTGCCGGCCTGGCAGGATCGCGTGCTGACCTATGCGCCGCAGATCGCGCGCCACGTTCCCAGCGCCGCCGGGGTCTTTCTCGGCTACGATTTTCATCTCGACGCGGCCGGGCCGCGCCTGATCGAAATCAACACCAACGCCGGCGGTGGCCTGCTCAACGCCCGGCTTCTGGAAGCCCAGGTCGCCTGTTGTTCGCGGACACGGGGTGGCGTCTCCGATCGCCTGGGCGTCGAAAACGAATTCCTCGGCATGTTTCGCAACGAATGGATGTTGTCCCATGATGGCGCCGCTCTGCGCCGTGTGGCGATCGTCGATGACGCGCCCGAAACACAGTTTCTCTACCCGGAATTCGAACTGTTCCGGCAGCTGTTCGAGTCGCACGGCATCGCCGCCATGGTCGTGCCGCCGCAATCGCTTCACTTCGACGGCAAGCATCTCCGGCATGACGGGCAGATCGTCGATCTGGTGTACAACCGCCTGACCGACTTTGCGCTGGAAGCAGCGGGGAATGCCGCGCTGCGCGAGGCGTATCTGGCCGACGCCGTGGTTCTGACGCCGCATCCGCGTGCACACGCGCTTTACGCAGACAAACGCAATCTCGCGGTATTGACCGACGACGCCTGGTTGCAGGCGGCCGGCGTCAGCGAAGCCGACAGGCGGATGCTGAAAGCCGGTGTGCCGCATACCGAGGAAGTTACGCCGGAAAACGCGGGCGCCTTCTGGGCGACGCGCAAGCAGTGGTTCTTCAAGCCCGAGGCCGGTTTCGGCAGCAAGGCGACCTACCGCGGCGACAAGGTGACCAAGCGCGTGTTCGAGGAAATCGCCCGGGGCGGTTTTATCGCGCAGGCTGTCGTGCCTCCGTCGGAGCGCAGCCTGCGGGTCGATGGAGTTGAACATCGGCTCAAGCTCGATCTGCGCAATTTCGTGTACCGGGATCGGGTGCAGCTTGTTTCGGCGCGTCTTTACCAAGGACAGACGACCAACTTCCGCACACGCGGCGGCGGGTTCGCCGCGGTGTTTGCGGTGGGTTGCCGGGCCGAAGGCGCGTGCGGACAGACTCTTTCCAGCCGCGATTGAAGGCTAAGCGAATGCGCTCGCGCTAGTCAGGGTACGCAGGGATTGTCCTCGTCGCGGAGCTTCCCCAGAATTTCCCGCAAGGTACGGCGCTTGTGCCCGTCGCGGCCGCGTACCGGTTCGGCATGCCACAGGGCGTGGATGATTGCCTGCTCGGTGGCGTCCGCCGCGGCGTAGAACAGCGGGTCGAGCCGGGTTTCGTGCAGCATGGCCAACGCCGGCATGGGTTTGGTCGGAAGATGGGGAACGGTGTAGGCGGTGGAGAAGGCCAGAGCGATGTCGCCGCTGCCGTGACCGAACACCGAGCCGGTACGGGCCAGCCCGGCGCCGGCGCGCAGGGCCAAGCGGCGCAACTGGCGCGCGTCGAGCGGCGCATCGGTGGCTAGCACCATGATGATCGAGCCCTTTTCGGCTTCGTCGTCGCGCTTCTTGCGTTCGGTCAGCTTGCGGCCGAGCGGATGGCCGGCCAGCATCAACGCTTCCAGCCGGCCGAAATTGGCCAGCACCAGCGCGCCGACCGTGTAGTCGCCGGCCCGACGCGAGGCCGTGCCGATTCCGCCCTTCAGTTCGAAGGCGCTCATGCCGCGCCCGGCGCCGACGCTGCCCTGGGCGAAGTCGGCCGAGGCGCTGGCGAGCGCGGTGCGGTAATGCTCTTCGGTGACGGCCAGTGCGCGGATATCGTTGAGATAACCGTCGTTGCATTCGAAAACCAGCGGGTTAACCGTTGCCCATTCGCGTCCGAGCTTCGGATGCGCCGCCATCGCCTGGCGGATCTGAGCCTGCATCACCACGCCGACCGAAAACGTGTTGGTCAGTGCGATCGGCGTCTCGAGAGTGCCGAGTTCTGCGATCTGAATCAGTCCCACGCTCTTGCCGAAGCCGTTGATCACTACGGCGGCAGCGGGAATTTTGTCGGAGAAAATGTCGACGGCATGAGGCGCGACGACCGTTACTCCCGTCTGGATGCTGCCCAGGTCGAGCGTGACGTGGCCGACGCGAATTTCGCCGACGTCGCTGATCGCGTCGCGCGGGCCGGAGGGCAGGGTACCGATGCGGGGTGGATTCATAGACTGTGGACGTCCGGGTAAGTGGCAATAGTTGCGCGAATCTGTTTTGTAAAGAATAGAACACGTGGGTTTGGCGGCCTGGAGTTATTTTGCGCCGATGTCGAATACTTCACGCATTCTGGATTAGTCATCTATTCCGTTTGCCCGTGTGCCAATTGTTCGGCAAGGAGCGCGGATCAAATGTCTTTGCCGGGATTTACAAAACGCGCGAACCGGCGTGGAAATCGATATCCCGTAAAATTGCCCAACCTCGTCTGCAACGCTCTCGTCGATATTTCCGAAATGTCTCTTCTCTCCCGGTTCGCCCTGAATTCCTTTCTGGCTGTCCTTGCCCTTCTGGCAAGTGCGCACGCGATGGCGGTCGATTTGCGTCAATGTGCGGCAATCGATCATGACGCGGCGCGACTGGCCTGCTACGACCGGCTAAGCGGCCGCGCGAGTCACGAACCGGACGGTGTCGGTACGACGGACAACCAAAATGTCGCCGCAAGCGCCAGTTCCCCTGCCGGGGGGATAGGTCTGACGCCAATGCAGAAGGCATGGTCTATTGGCGAATCAGGCGCGGATAACTTCGAGATACGCCCGTATCGTGCCGTTTACCTGCTGCCGGTCTTTGCCAGTTCATCTGTTAATTCCGCTCCCTCGAGTCCGACGCACCAGACGGTTGATCTGGGCGAGACCCGATCGTTGGAGGCGAAATTTCAGGTCAGCTTCAAGACGAAGGTGGCGAGCGACCTGTTCGGCGATAACGGCGACCTTTGGCTGGCCTACACGCAGGCGTCGCGATGGCAGGTGTATTCCAGCGAAGACTCGCGTCCCTTCCGCGAGACGAATTACGAGCCGGAAGCGATCTTCGTCTGGAAAACGAACGCGCATGTCGCAGGGTTCGACGTGCGCTTTGCGAGCCTCGGCATCAACCACCAGTCGAACGGCAAAGGTGGCGAGCTTTCGCGAAGCTGGAATCGGCTGATAGCGCAGGTGGGCCTGGAGCGCGGCGATTGGAACGCGACCTTGCGAGGATGGCATCGAATAAGGGAAAGCGCTTCGAGCGACGACAATCCCGATATCGAGAAATATCTGGGCCGGGGTGAAATCGAACTGGCTCGCAAGGTCGGCAACCACCTGCTGATGGCGCAGATGCACTACCCGCTGTCGGGAGCAAGCGATTCCAAGGGGTCGCTGCGAGCGGACTGGGCGTTCCCGATCTCGAGAGGCCTGCGCGGGCATGTGCAGTGGTTTTCCGGGTATGGCGAAAGCATGATCGACTATAATCACAAGGCCAACTACATTGGATTGGGAATATCCCTTGTCGAGCCGTTTTAAGCGGGTGTTGATACGCCGCATGCCTGCGGCGAGGACGCGAAACACGACGGGCGTGAGGGGGTTTAGGAGTTCATTGTGTCGTCATGCCAAACGATGAATAGGATTGATATGAAACTGTTCTCCCGAATGAGTCCTTTTGTGCTGGTTCTGGCGCTGATTTCGAGCCGTGCTGCCGCCTGCACCCTGTGGGCCGTGGCGGGACCGGAGGCCAGCGGAGGCACGCTGGTTTCCAAGAACCGCGACTGGAAACCGGATCACACGCAGAAACTGAAACTCGTTCGCTCGAAGAGAGGCTTCGATTATTTCGGCCTGTATGCGGAAGGGAACGACGAACCCGGGCTGAAGGCTGGCGTCAATGAGAAGGGGCTGACCATCGTCTCGGCTTCGGTGAATCTCCCGAAAAAAGCCTTGGAAAATCAGCCGGGGAAACGCGGTGTGATGAGCCGGATCATGGAGTCTTACGCCAGCGTGGATGCGCTGAGGGCGGATGCCGATCAGGTGTTTTCCTCGGCACGCGCCAGCTATTTCGTCGTCGCCGACAGCAGGAAGGTGCTGGTGGCGGAGGTCGGGCTGGAAGGCAAATACAGCGTCAAGGTTCTGGAAGATGGGGTGACCACCCACACCAACCATTATCTCGATCCGGCGTTGGCAACGTTGTACAACAACAAGATCGGGTCAAGCAGCGCCACGCGTCTGGCGCGAATCAACGAGTTGCTCACGATTGGATCACGTCCTTTCAGTCGCGCGCAGTTCGCCGAGATCAGCCGCGATCAGCACGACGGGCCGGATAACAGCCTGTGGCGCAGCGGCAAGTCCCGGACAATGGCCTCATGGATCATGGAATCACCTGCCAACGGCGCACCCAGGCTGCGCGTCGTGATTGCCAACCCGGACGAGGCGGAAACAACGCAGGAGTTCCTGCTTGATGAGGTTTTCTGGAAAAGAGGACCGGAAACGCTGACGCGAGCGTCTATTGAGCTCTGACGCTCTCTCGGTCAGTTGGGTTTGCCGGCAAGGCGAGGGGAATCACACTGCATCGAGCGTCGCGGAGACGCCGTCGCGCCTTCCCACCGCCGGGGCGGTTCATTGTTCCTGTTTGTCGCCGCCTTTGTCTTTCAGCTCCGCGGGCTGGCTTTTCTTCCATTTTTCGTAGCATTCCAGCCCGCAGAAGTGCACGACGTAATCCACCGCCTCCGGAGCTACGGCTTCCGTTGCAGGTATTTCCTTGAGGCAGGTTTCACAGACGAGCGGCTCGACGTCCTGGGGAATCTTTCCAGCGGTCATGGCATTCTCCTGTTCGTCTCGTGTTCGACAATTCCAAAATAGGCGCTGGAAGCGCCACTGTCCAACAAGGGGCTTAACCGTTACTACCCGGTCACCTCGTTTCCAAAACGAATCCGGATGACCGGTTGTTTCGTGCTAGATTTCATTCGGCGACAGTCGCCGATTTCGAAAGGATTGCAATGAAGGGAATGCGTGTTTCACTGTTGATGGGTGTGGCTACGCTCGCGCTGGTGAGTCTCCCGGCGCGCGCGGCAACCATTGACGATGTGATCAAGGCCGGGGTGCTCCGGGTCTGCACCCCCGGGGATTACCGGCCGTTCAGTTTCGCGGTCTCGGACGGAGTGTTCGAAGGGCTTGATATCGATTTGATGCAATCGCTGGCGGCTTCGCTGGCGGTCAAGGTCGAGTACGTCAAGACGACTTGGGCAAATCTGCTTCCCGATTTTGTCGCCCGGAAATGCGACATCGCGGTCGGCGGAATTTCGGTGACGCTGGATCGTCAAAAGCAGGTGTCGTTCAGCACGGCGTACATGGTCAACGGTAAGACGCCGCTGGTTCGCTGCGCGGATGTGAAGCGTTTCCAGACGGTGGCCGATATCGATAAGGCGGATGTCCGGGTGGTTGCCAATCCCGGCGGCAGCAACGAGCGTTTCGCCCGAGCCAATTTCAAGACGGCGAAATTGACCATCCACCCGGACAATCTCACCATTTTCGACGAAATCCTCAAGGGAAATGCGGATGTCTTTGTCACCGAATCAGCGGAAACGCTCGTGCAGCAACGCTTGCGTCCGGGCTTATGCGGGGTCAATCCCGACAAGCCATTGCAATACGGCGAAATGGCTTACCTTTTGCCGCGCGGCGACACGGTCACGAAGGAATATGTCGACCAATGGCTGCACCTGATCAAGGCCAACGGAGAGTACCAGCGCATTGCCGGCCGCTGGCTGAATTGATTCGGAGTGTCAAGAAAAGCAAGGATCTGCAATGGCAGATCCTTTTTTTCATCGTTCGCGTGGATTCCGGCTTTCGCCGGAATGACAGCTTCTCTCAGAGTCTTCCCGGACGGCTCGCCGGTCAACGGGCCAGCGCCGGGAACAGCTTGATCAGGCCGTCAGACATGACTTCGACGGCGATTGCCGCGAGGATCAGGCCCATCAGGCGGGTCATCACGTTGATTCCCGTTTGCCCCATGAACCGGCCGATCCGCCCGGCGGCGGAGAGGGCCAGCCAGGTCGCGACGCCGATGAACAGGCCGTAGCCGACAAGCACGCCGAGTTCCCAGATGTGCCTGGTTTTTTCGGCATAGATGACCACCGTGGAAATCGATGCCGGGCCGGTCAGGAGGGGAATGGTGAGCGGCACGACGGCGATGCTGGCGCCTGAATCGGCGCGGCTGGCGCCGTCGTCGACATCCTGGGCGCGCGATTCCGCGGGCTGGGCATGCAGCATCTGGATCGCGCTCATGAGCAGTAGCAGTCCGCCGCCGACCTGGAAGGAGGCCAGCGAGATGCCGAAGAATTCAAGTATTTTCAAGCCGAGCAGTGCGCTGATGGCGATGACGAGAAAAGCGGTCAACGCTGCGATGCGTACCGTTTTTTTTCGTTGAGCCGACGTGAAATTGCGCGTGAAGTGGATGAAAAACGGAATGACGCCGATCGGATTGACGATGGCCAGCAAGGTAATCAGGGGTTTTATCGGGAAGTCCATGGCACGTGTCGAGAGAATCCACGGGTAAGCAGTCTACACCGCGTCGCCCCGATGTGTGCCTTGCATCTCCTTGGCGGAGAGTTCGATTATCGCTGCGAATCCGCCACCCTCCCTGCTTTTCAGCCGCAACCGCCCGCGATGCAGCAAGTTGTGCGCGGAGCGCAACACGTTGTGCGCGGGGTGCAAGTTTAGAATAGCTAACCTGTATGGTAAATAATACTTTGATACGCTAAAATGGTCTTTCACACGCGAAAGGAGACTAAATGGTCAGTGTAGCCGTAATAAAGGCACTTCAGGTGTACGGTATCGCCATCGTCATATCTCTGATTGTAGCCGTATTGATCAAGGTGATGGTCGTCCTGACCGGACGAGTCAAACACCGCGCCCCGCAGGCCGTTGCCAAGACGGTATCTGCAACTCCGCTTCCCGTTCGCAAGACACAATCCTCGACGGGGGCTTCTGCCGTATCCGATTCCGGTATCCCCGGTGAGGTCATCGCGGCGATTTCGGCAGCAGTTTCGGTGGTCATGGGTCCGCATCGGATTCTGCACGTCGCCGAAAAGGCTTCCAGCCGGTCTGGGTCCTGACTGGCGCACATCACGTATCACATTCAGTGCAATCGTAACCACGACACTATTCAGGGGGAAATCATGCCAAGACATTTCAACGTTACGGTCAACGGTGTCGACTACCAAGTCGCCGTAGAGGAACTCAACGCCCAGCCTGCAGCAACCGCCGCTCCCGCCAAGGCGCCGGTTGCACCCGCGGTCGCCGCCGCTCCTGCATCCACTCCTGCCCCGGCTGCTGCGCCGGCTGCTGCGCCGGCAAGCGCGGGTACACCCGTACTGGCGCAAATGGGCGGCTCCATTGCTGCCGTGCTCGTCAAGCAAGGCCAATCCGTCAGCAAGGGCGACAAGGTGATCGAACTGGAAGCCATGAAGATGAAGGTTCCGGTGGTCGCCACCGAAAGTGGGCAAGTGACGAGCATCCAGGTTACCGAGGGAGATCCCGTCGAGATCGGGCAAGTCCTGATCACGATCGGCTGACGACAGGCTTCGATCCTTCACGGTTCGTTGCGCTGTTCTCCTTAACGACGGGACAGAATTGACGCTGTCCGTTTCATGGGCTTAACCACATGGAAACTCTTAATTTCCTTGACCTGTTTCAGGGTATCGCCACCCTGATCGCGTCGGAACCGAAGATCATGATCGGGCGTATTTTCCTGATGCTCCTCGGTTTTCTGCTTATCTATCTGGGGTCCAAAAACGTCCTCGAGCCCCTCCTGATGATCCCGATGGGCCTCGGAATGTCTTCGGTCAATGCCGGGGTCATGTTTCTGGAGGCCGGAAAGATCGGAACGTTGTTCGTCGATCCGCTGATGTCCGATCCGACCGATCTGGTCAACATCCTGCAGATCGACTGGCTGCAGCCGATCTACACCCTGACCTTCAGCAACGGCCTGATCGCCTGTTTCGTCTTCATGGGGATCGGCGTGCTGCTCGATGTCGGGTATGTCATGGCGCGCCCGTTCCAGAGCATTTTCATCGCCCTGTTTGCCGAGCTTGGCACCTTCGTCGTGTTTCCGCTCGCCGTTTCGCTCGGACTTACCGAGCGGGAAGCCGCAGCGGTATCCACGATCGGTGGCGCCGATGGCCCGATGGTGTTGTTTACGTCGCTGGTCCTCGCGAAGCATCTGTTCGTATCGATCACGGTCGTCGGTTACCTGTATCTCGGGCTGACCTACGGAGGCTATCCGTACCTGATCAAATGGCTGGTGCCCAAGCACATCCGCGGCATCGACATGTCCAAGGATACCGGGCCAAACATCACTCGTTCGCAGAAGCTCGTATTCGCGGTGGTGGCCTGTACGTTGCTCTGTCTGTTGTTCCCGGTGGCCGCCCCCTTGTTCTTCTCGCTGTTTGTCGGAGTGGCGGTGCGCGAAAGCGGGCTTGAATCTTTCACCAAACTACTGGGAGAGACTTTCCTGTATGGAGCGACCTTCTTCCTCGGCTTGACTCTGGGTGTTCTCTGTGAAGCCAACACCCTGCTCGAACCGACGGTGCTCAAGCTGCTCCTGCTCGGCATGCTGGCGCTGCTGATTTCCGCTCTCGGTGGCATCCTCGGGGGATACATCCTGTACTTCGTTACCGGGGGCAAGTTCAATCCTATCGTCGGTGTCGCCGGAGTCAGTTGCGTGCCGACAACCGCCAAGGTGGTGCAGAAGATTGCCACGGAAGCCAATCCGGGAGCCATCATCCTGCCGCAGGCTCTCGGGGCCAACGTCAGCGGGGTCATCACCTCGGCAATCATCGCGGGAACGTTTGTCGCGATGTTGCGATGATCGCGTAGAGCCCCTTCAGCGACGCACCGCACGCGCCGCACCCGATGCAACCGAACACTTTTCAGTCACGTAGTATCCGTTTTTATTGGGAGTCGTCATGGCAAAAATCAAGATCACAGAGAATGTTCTGCGCGATGCGCATCAGTCTTTGCATGCCACACGCATGGTCACCAGCGATATGCTGCCGATCGCCGAGAAACTGGATTCGATCGGTTTCTGGTCACTGGAAACCTGGGGAGGCGCAACGTTCGACTCCTGCATCCGTTTCCTCAATGAGGATCCCTGGGCGCGTATCCGGACGCTCAAGAAGGTCATCACCAAGACGCCGCACCAGATGCTATTGCGCGGCCAGTCGATCCTGGGCTATCGCCACTACGCCGACGACGTCGTCGAGAAATGCGTCGAGCGCATGGCGATTAATGGCGTCGATGTCTTCCGCGTCTTCGATGCGCTCAACGATCCGCGCAATTTCATGGTGCCGATGAAGGCTGTCAAGAAATCCGGCAAGCATGCGCAGGCGGCGATCAGCTACACCGTTTCCCCGGTGCATACGGTCGAGAGCTATGTCCAGCTGGCCAAGGAGCTCGCTGGCATGGGGGCGGACAGCATCTGCATCAAGGACATGGCCTCGCTGCTCAGCCCTTACACCGCCTATGAACTGGTCAAGGCGATCAAGAAGGTCGTCGACCTGCCACTGCAAATTCATTCCCATTCCACGACGGGCATGTCGGTTGCCACCCTGGTGAAGGCCGCCGAAGCCGGCGCCGAAATGATCGATACCTCGATCTCGTCGATGTCCATGGGGCCCGGCCACTCACCGACGGAAACCCTGGTCGAGATATTCAAGGGCACCGAGTACGAAACGGGCCTGGACATGGACGCCCTGCTCGAGATTTCCGCCTACTTCCGCGATGTCGTGCGTCCCAAGTACGCTCAGTTCGAGAGCTCTTTTGTCGGTGCGGATACGCGTATTCTAAAGGCGGCGATTCCCGGCGGCATGCTTTCGAATCTGGAAGGTCAGCTGCGCCAGCAGAAATCCTTCCATCGCATGGACGAAGTGCTGAAGGAAAACGCCCAGGTCTGCAAGGACTTCGGTTACCCGCCGCTCGTTACTCCGACGTCGCAGATCGTCGGCACGCAGTCCGTCCTGAACGTGTTGATGGGACGCTACGCGACTCTCACGTCGGAGTCTATGAACCTGCTCGTGGGCAATTACGGCAAGACGCCCGGAACACCGAATCCGGAACTGGTCAAGCAGGCGCTCAAAGGTCTGGGCATGGAAAAGCCAGTCACCGAACGTCCGGCCGACCTGTTGTCCAACGAGCTGCCCAAGATCGAGGAAGAACTGCGGCAAAAACTCGGTGTGACGTCTGTCGATATCGACGATGTGCTGACTTACGCGATGTTCCCGCAGGTGGCCATCAAGTTCTTCGAGACCCGTTCCAAAGGTCCGGTGACGTTCGAAGCCCCTGTTGCAGCAGCTCCTGCACCCGCACCGGCAGCACCTGCCAAACCCGCTCCGGCGCCTGTGGTAGCTGCCGCTCCGGTCGCCGCAGCTGCGGCAGGCGGCGCTTCAAGCTATGTAGTTAACGTGGATAGCAAGGACTTCAAGGTCGTTTGCGAATTCAAGTTCGAGTTGCAGAAGGTGGATTCAGGCAGCTGATATCGCGTTTTTTTCTGAATGCTGGAATCGTTCGGGACAGGTTTTGTTCTGGATGATTCCAGTTTTTTTTGAGGGGGAATGCCGATGGCGTGGGATCGGCTCAAGGTGAGCCGACCGGGAAAGTCTGAGGCAAGGCGCTCGGGCGGGAAACCCTGGGCCGTTGGGCCATGTTCCACCATGCCACTCTCCCGGTCGGGATCTGGCCACTCATGTCGCGTGGCTCAGTGAGCGCCGATAACGCTGGGACGGATCGAGTGCAGTCGCTTGGCGGGAGTCTTGTCTTCCGTCGCCGATTTTTCCTTTACGTCGAGCAGATAGACGTAGAAGAAGGGCCATCCATACGCCATGATTCCGGAAAGGAACAGGAGCGGAAGGGAGGCCGTACCGATGGCGAGCAGCAGGACGCCGAAGGCCGCGAGGGAAGAGAACGCGTGGTTTTCGAGGAGAAAATCAACGATTCGCGATTTCATGATGCTTCCTTTCATTGCAGGTTGATTGAATGTCACATAGTGAAAGCAATCACCATCTGACGGAAATCATCCTATCGGGAAGCGCTCAATGAGTATGTTGCGAATGTTCGGGCGTTCTGTAGCAAGTGGTATCGGTGGGGAACTTTTCCCGAGATATGGGAACTTCCGAAAATTGCGGCAAGCGTCCTGCTTCCTGTTTCAATCTCCAGCAGGAGGACTGCCGATACTGATCATCGCGTCGGTTGCCTGAGGTCGCGCCGCAGTTCGTCCAGCAGGTAATTGCGGAAAACCAGTGGATGGAGTCCCTTGTTGGCGGACAGCACGTTCTCCTGTCCGCCCTTCATTGGCTCGACGGTCCGCGGTGCAGCCTGTATGCGTTGGTCACCGGCGTGTTCGTAGCCTTGCAGAACGATCCCGTCGCGCGGCGACGTCACGACGTAGGCGCCGCGGCTGCCGAAGCGCTTGCCCATGCCATGATCCGTGAGTACCAGCCGGTCGTCGATCAGGAATCCGCGGATACGCTCACCGCGCTGCTCCGGAGTCAGCCGCGTGAGGAATTCGTGGAACGGGACATGGCCGATGGTCAGCCGGCTGAAGCCGTTGACCCGGGCCATTTTGTCCAGTCCGATGCGGTTGACGGCGTCGGCGACATTGATCGCCTTGGCGATTGTCGTGCGATCGGCATACCAGGAATTGACCAGAGATAACGCTTCGTGCAACGAGGACAAGGGCCGCGCCGGGTTCCTGACGTCGTTCTCGATGCGCGAAAGGCCTTGCCAGACGGACGGAAGCGTCTTGCTGCCGCGTCCGCGGTACTCCTTGCCGCGATAGACAAAAGTGAACTCGCCCGTTTTCGGATCAACCGGTAAAAGACCGTGCAGGATGGTGTTGCCGTACATATCCTGCTGGTAAAGGCGGAAGTTCTGCCGCAGGAAGCGGCTGGCATCCTGCAGCGCCGGGTGATTCAGATACCGGGCGAAGGAGACCTCGGCGTCGAGGTTGTCTTCCTTGAATGCCGGGAAAATTTCCTTGAACACCGAAGTGCCCCAGTCGTTGTGAAATGCCCAGTCCTTGGCCCACCATTCGAGGGATTCATAGTTCCTGTAGTTCAATGCCTCGAAGGCGCGAATCCACCATTCGCCGCGCGCCAGGCGTTCTTCGAGGTCGCGCGACAGCACGGGAATGATGTCCTGCTCGATCACCTTTATGGCAGCGAGCCACAATTCCATCCGCTGCCGTGCCTCTGAAGTCTCGACCGACGGCAGGTTGGCCTTGAAGTCTTCCAGCAGATCCTGCCACCACTTCAGCGAAACCGTGCTCACCGCGCGCACTCCGATATACACGTCGCCGACCTTGACGTCGTATCCGCGCAGGCTGTTCCACAGGGCGCCCTCGCGGGTCAGGCTCCAGCGCTTGATCTCGTCATCCGACTTGCCGGCCGTCAAGGATTTGAACAGGTGGTTGACCCTGACCTTGACGCTGTCGGGAGCCTCCCAGTTCTTCTGTTCCTTCGATTGTCGAACAGTGAATTCGGCAAGTTTTCTCTCCCACCATTCGGGCGAACGGAATTCCGCCTCGCGCAGTTGTGCCGCCACCACGTCCTCGACGTGCCCGTATTGAGCGTCGTAGGCGTCGCGGTAGCCGTAGAAATTGAAGTTGGGATAGGAAGGCAGGTGCACGCCTTGCAGGTTCAGGAACATCCACAAGTCATGGTTTCCGATCACGAAATCCATCAGCCCGGCGGCCATCAGTTCCTGCGTGCGCTTGAGGATGGCCAGTCCGCGCGGCCCGCGGTCGACCAGATCGCCGCCGTTGTGGAAGAAGATGCGGCCGCGGAAATCATCGAGGCGAACGCCGTGGCCGGCGAGTTGTTCGGCCAACGAACGGTCCGGATCCAACGCCGGGATTTTTGCCAGTCCGTCGGAATTGCTCACCGAACGCAGCGCATGCAGCAGCAAGGCATCGAACTTGTCGATGGTGCCGTGGGCATCGGACAGCGTGACGATGGCCGGCAGGCGAGCGATTTCGGAGGCCTGGTTTTTTTCCAGGATGCGCAGCAACTCGCTTCGCACGGCCTGTTTTTGCGCAGGGGCGAGGGCGGACCATTTGTCCGGCTGGTAGATCAGCGCTCGTGGTTGGGCGACGGAGGCGGAACGCGCAACTGCGGATTCCGCGAACGATGCCTCCGGCAGGCCGGTGGCGAGAAGCACTGTACACGTCAGTGCCAGAAGTCTGGTGGCGTATCCCGGTCCGTTCATCGATGCGTTCTCCTGCGTTCAGGTCTCTAGTCAATCGGTACGGCGATCATCTGCCGGCGCTCGAAGCGCACCAGTTCCTTGACACCGGCTTTTCGGAGTCCTTCCAGGGCCTTGTCGAAATGCCGGCCGACCTGATGCGGGGCATGGGCGTCAGCGCCGAGGGTGAGCGGCACGCCGCGTGACGCCAGCGCTTCGACGACGTCCCATCCGGGCATGAAGGCGTGCGCCGGATTGTCGAGTCCGGAAGTGTT
This sequence comes from Propionivibrio sp., assembly GCA_029975435.1. Classification (GTDB taxonomy): domain Bacteria; phylum Pseudomonadota; class Gammaproteobacteria; order Burkholderiales; family Rhodocyclaceae; genus Propionivibrio. The sequence goes on from JARKPC010000208.1 coordinate 18,929, forward strand.
GATTTCCACGGCCATGTCGTTGGCCAGCAAGTCGGGAATCAGCGGTTCGATGTAGCGCAGCATGCCGCCGGCGGGCATGCGCCCCATCTTCTTGGGCAGGTCGAGATGGCCCACGATGTCGCAGAAGCGTTCGCGGACCATCATGCCGACGAAATGGAAATAGATCTCGCACACATCCTCGATGTGCCAGAAATCGTACATTTCCGGCTCCTGCAGTTTCTCGAAACCGATGTTGTGGATGGAGCCGATCAGGTAATCCCACTCGTAGCGGCGCGCCGTGTCGCGGGCCACGTCCAGGCGGCTGGGGATGAAGTCCATCTCCATGGCCAAGCGGATGCGGAACGGCATCTCGCCGTCTCGGTTGCAGCGTTCCTGCAGACGCCGCACATCGGCAACGTAGTCGTCCTGCTCCTCCGCCAGCATGGCGTAGCGTTGTCCCCTGGCATGCAGCATCCAGTGGCTGTGGTCGGAAAAACCGAACTCGCTGATCCCCTTGGCGAGTGCTTGCTCGACGTAGGCTTCCATGGTGCCGCTGGCGTGGCAGCAGCGGGTGGTGTGGCTGTGGAGGTCGATCAGCGGAGGCATGAGAACATTCGGTGCGCAGGCGGCAATCTGAAGAAAAACGGACGGCGCTGCAAAGCGCGGCGCCCGGAACGGGCCGGGATCAACGAGGCCTCATGTCGCCTTGACAACGGATACGCCGTGATCGGCCAGCGACAGGCCGACATCGATGCCGATGTCCAGCACGTTGGTGAGATCGGGCGAGACGACGAAGATGTTGCCCAACGCCGTGTCGAAGGTGTATTCGAAGAAGCTGCCAAGGTAGGAACGTTTGCGCAGCCGGCCAGTGATGCCGTGCCCGTCGCGATTGATCTGCCAGGCCTCGGGGCGTACCGCGACCTTGACGGCCCCGGAGTCGACCACCTGCTTCGGGGTGATGCGCAGCGGGCCGAGCGTGACGCTCCCGTCCGGTCCGGCCTCGCCGGGGAACAGCATGGCCTCGCCCATGAACCCGGCGACGAATTCGCTGCCGGGGAATTCGTACATTTCCTGCGGCGTGCCGCTCTGCGCGATCAGTCCGTCGTTCATGACGATGATCAGGTCGCTGACGGCCAGCGCCTCGCTCTGGTCGTGCGTGACGTAGGCCACGGTCAGTTGCAGCCGTTGCTGGATGGCACGGATTTCCTCGCGCATGTCGCGGCGCAGTCGCGCGTCGAGATTGGAGAGAGGCTCATCGAACAGCAGGATTCCCGGTTCGAGAATCAATGCGCGCGCCAGCGCGACGCGCTGTTGCTGGCCGCCGGAGAGTTCGCTCGGCATACGTTCGTCGTAACCGACGAGACCGACGTTCCTCAGCGTCTCGACCGCCCGGGAACGCGCGGCTTCCTTGGGGACGCCGGACATGCGCAGGCCGTACATGACGTTTTCGACGACGTTCATGTGCGGGAACAGGGCGTAGCTCTGGAACATCATGCTGACGTTGCGTTCGGCCGGGCCGAGAGTGGTCACGTCCCGGCCGTCCATGAAGATCTGGCCGGCGGTCGGCGATTCGAGCCCGGCGATCATGCGCAGCACGGTGGTCTTGCCGCAGCCGGAGGGGCCGAGGATGGTGGTCAGCGTGCCTTTTTCGATGCCGAAACTGACACCCTTGACGGCGAACGGCGCCGACGGGTTGGTGCCGTAGCGCTTGGTGATGTTCCTGAATTCAACGCCGAAAGTCATGCTTTCATTCCTTGTGTTTGAAGAGCTGAATTACGCCGGGGTAACGAGCGCCGTCGCCGCGCCCGCCTTTCTCCGCCCGAGTTTGCGTTCGCCGACGGTCCATTGGATCAGCGCGATGATCAGGGACATCAGGACGATGAGTACGGTACAGTAGGCCAGTGCCACGCCGTAATCGCCGTTGCCGACGCGGCCGATGATGTAGGTGGTGGCCAGTTCGTTCTCCGCGGTGACCAGGAAGATCACCGCGCTGACGGTGGTCATCGCCCGGGCGAAGCTGTACACCAGCGCGGCGACCAGCGCCGGCTTCAGGAGCGGCAGGATGATGGTGAACAGCGTCTGGGCCGTGGTGGCGCGCAGCATCAGCGAGGCTTCGTCGAGCGCCTTGTCCAGTTGCTTGAAGGCCGCCGTGCCGGCCTGCACCCCAACCGGCAGGTTACGGAACATGAAGCAGATGACGATGATCAGACCGGTGCCGGTCAGTTCCACGGGGGGGACGTTGAAGGCCAGGATATAGCTGACGCCGAGCACCGTGCCGGGAATGGCGAAGGCCAGCAGGGCGACGAACTCGAAGGTGTTGCGTCCGCGAAAATCGGTGCGTGAGAGCAGGTAGGCGATAAGCAGACCGACCGCAGCGGTCAGCGGTGCCGACAGACCCGAGAGCTTCAGCGTGGTGAATAGCGAGTTCCACGCGGCGCCGGACCAGACGAGGCCGAACTGCCCCCATTCGATGCCGAATGCGGTCTTGAAGTGCACCAGCGTAAAGGTGTAGTCGCGTCCCCAGGTCTGTACGAAGCCGCCGACGAAAGCGAACAGATAGACGACCAGCGTAAAGGCCAGCCACGGGTAGACCACGCCGTTCAGGGTGCGGCGCAGTCCGTCGGGAAGCGGCATCGGGATGCCCGAATCGCCCTTGCCGCTGACGGTCGTGTAGTTCTGTTTGCCGAGCAAACCGCGCTGCAGGGCGAACACGCCGAGGGCGAACAGGGTCAATATCCAGGCCAGGGTTGCGGCGCGTCCCTGGTCGAACTGGGCGCCGACGATGGCGAAGAAGATGTCTGTGGAGAGTACCGAGAACTGTCCGCCGACGACGATCGGGTTGCCGAAGTCGGCAATGCTTTCGATGAAGCCGACGAGAAAGGCATTGGCCAGCCCCGGCTTGAGCAGCGGCAGCGTGACGGTGAAGAAGGTCTGCTTGCGATCGGCGTGCAGGATCTGCGCCGCTTCCTCCAGACTGGGGGCGAGACCTTGCACGACGCCGCGCATGATCATGAAGGCGATCGGCGTGAAGGCGAACAGTTGCGCGACGAGGATGCCGAGGACGCCGTAGAACCAGCGTGTCGGCGTGATATCGAAGGCGTATTCCAGGAACTGGTTGACGATCCCGGCACGCCCGAACAGCAGGATCAGGCCGAGGCCGACGACGAAGGGTGGGGTGATGATCGGCAGCAGGGCGATGACGCGCAGCGGCGCCTGTACGCGCGGACCCGCGCAGCGTTCGGCGAGCAGGGCCATCATGGTGCCGAGCACGGTGGTTCCGAAGGCCGCAGCCAACGCCAGGAACAGGGTATTCCAGGCCACGCCGCACTGCACGCCGCCGCCCAGGCAATTGAGGTTCCAGATGCGGCTGTCGCTGATGCGCTGGAATATCGCCGTCGCCGCCCATTGCCCTTCTTCGGTCAGGAAAGCGCCGGACAACGCCTTGACGACGGGGAAGGCGATGAACAGGGCGAGCAGCGCCGAACAGCAGACAACGGCGGCGGCAACAAACAGGTCGCCCTTGAAGTAACCGATTCGCGCCAATCCGAATGCGGTGATTACGACCAGACTGAGCAGGGCGATGAAGGCTCCCATACCCATGCCGAACTGGTTGATGGCCAGTTCGCCGAAGCTCGTGTTGAGGACTTCAAACGACCATCCGCGCGCACCGATCAGAAAGCCGCTTCCGATCAGGCCAAGCAGGCCGACGAGCCCTCCGGCGAGGAGCCAACGCCCCTGTTGCTTGCCAGCGGGAAACGCCAGCCCGGCGGCGGCTACGCCCATGCCGAGCAGGCCGGTAAGCAGCCAGTTGCGGTCGTTGGCCAGTGCCTGCATCAGTCCGTTGGCCGTTTCCGAGCCGCCCAGTATCTGGGGCAGCACGTAATACCACGCGGTGTCCTGGATGGCGTACCAGGGAAACAACAGATAGCTGGCGAGGCCGATAACCAGCCAGAGGCCGGGGGCCTTATTGGGATGTTTGCTCACGGTTGGTTATCGCTCAAGGCCTGTGAAAAAACCAAGAACCCACCGCAGAGTCGCAGCAGTGCAGAGGAAAACACCCTATTCAATGTCTTTCTCTGCGAATTCTCTGTGTCTCTGCGGTGAAAGGATTGGTGTGTGCTCCCGCCGGTCAGCGCGGCAGAGAATTGACGTCCTTCTCCCATTTGGCGATCAGCCGCCGGCGCTCGGCGCTGGCGCCGTACTTGGCGTAATCGTAGTTGATGAACTTGATCGACTTGAAGTCAGGAACGCGCGGGTCGACCTTGGCGTTCTTGTTCGACGGCAATTGGAACTGCTTTGCCGCTGCCGCCATTTCCTGCGCGGCCGGAGTCAGGGCCCATTCGTAGAACTTCTTCGCCGCGTCGAGGTTGCGCGCGCCCTTGATGATGCTCATCGAACCGA
>JARKPC010000025.1 GCA_029975435.1 Propionivibrio sp.
GGCATCTACCTGCAGCCGGTGATCTTCAGCCGGTTCCTGGGATGAGGGTCTTGACGCCGGCCAAACGGATCGTCCCTTATGACGCGCCCGCGAAGCCTGCGATCGCACTGCGGATCGGGCGATGCGTCAATGCATCGGGCCAACACAAGCCGGTATGGATCTCGCCGAATGACCTGGGCCGCCACATTCGGATCGTCGGCTCGACCGGCTCAGGCAAGTCGACCGCGATCAGAGGGCTCTTGCGAGAGTGGATTGACTCCGGGCACGGTTGTCTTCTGATTGACCCCAGCGGCGCGCTGTGCCCCGAGGTGACGGGGGATGTCCGCGATCCCGATCGGGTTCGCTACGTTGATTTCTCCGACACGAAATCGCCGACCCCCTTCAACTTCCTTCGTGGCGAGGACACAGAATTCGAAGCTCGCCTGCAGGCATTCGTACAACTTGTTTCCGATCGAGATTCCGAGGAATACACCGGACCGCGCTGGCGGCGTTCGTTCGGCCTGGCGGCGCGGGCCTGTCACCAGCTCTTCGGAGACAGGTGCTCGCTCGTGGCGGTCTTCTCGGTGCTGGGCAATCAACAGCTGATCCAGCAACTGGTCGCGGAGGTCGCTCCCATGGACAAGTCCCTCGCCGATCAGCTTGCCAAAGAGCTGGGGAACGTCCGTGGCGAGAACGCCACCGAACTGTGGTCCTGGCTGGCAGCGAAAGGCGAGGAGATCCTCGGCTCTCAGGCGTTGACCCGCGTGGTCGGGGCAGAGGCCAACGGTGTGGATCTGTTGCAGGCGATGGAGAACTCCGAAGTTGTGCTGGTCAATCTCGGGCTGTCCGAACTCGGGGAACGATCCGCGCAGTTGCTCGGATGCATGCTTGTCGCCGAGCTTCGTTTGGCCATGCTGGCGCGCAGCCGGCGCGATGTGCCATTTGCTCTTGTCCTGGACGAAGGTCAACTCTTCCAATACGGCGCGTTGCCGACGGTGCTGGACGAGGCCCGCAAGTACGGTGTCGGCGTTTGGGTCTGCCACCAGCGGCCCGATCAACTGCGCTTCCAGCTCAAGGACGCCCTATCGTCCAATGCGGGCAGCTACATTCAGCTGCGCACCGGCAATCCGCAGGATGCCGCCGGGGCATCGGCGATGCTCAACAACTCGCCGATCAACGATCTGACGAGATTGCGTGACCTCAGCGGCGTCGCGGTGATTTCGCGTGACGGCGTGCCGTCGGAGCCGTTCTCTCTGGAGCTCGACTTCTACAAGCGTCATGCCGAAGAGCTGGCGGACCAGGAGTTGCGCAGTTGGAGGATCGACCGCGCGCGGGAGAACGCGAACAGAGCGCGGACTTCTCTTGCGTCCGGACGACGACCCGTGACTCGCGAGCACATCTCCGACGAGATGCGTCGAGCGCGGGCCAGGGAAGAAACAGCGGAGTTCTCATCGAGGTCGCCGGCAAGCGGCGATCTGCCCGCATGGTTGGACGTCTTCGGCGCTGCCAAGAGGTAGGTATCCGCCTGTCGAACAGGGAATCGGACTCCTGCCGGCTCTCAAGAGCAGCTACCGGATCCGGCAGGAGTTATCCCAATCCCGATCAATACAAG
>JARKPC010000028.1 GCA_029975435.1 Propionivibrio sp.
CGAACCACAGCAGCGAGGCGCCGATCATGGTGAAGGTCAAGCTGTGCGGCGCCATGGATTCGCGCCCGTAACCGATGCGCTTGCCAATCATCAAGGCACCGATCAGACCGGCGACGGCCGCGTTGATGTGCACCACGGTACCGCCGGCGAAATCGAGCGCGCCTTTCTGGAACAGGAACCCGGCGGTCTTGCCGGCCGCTTCGGCCGCAGCCGCGTCGACGTAGGCATCCGGACCCGCCCAGTACCAGACCATGTGCGCCATCGGCAGGTAAGAGAAGGTGAACCACAGCACCATGAAAGCGAGGATCGCGGAGAACTTGGCCCGTTCGGCAAAGGCGCCGACGATCAGCCCGCAGGTGATGGCCGCGAACGCGCCCTGGAAGATGACGAAGACCAACTCGGAGATCACCACGCCCTTGCTGAACGTCGCGCCGACGGAATCCGGCGTGATGCCCTTCAGGAACAGTTTGTCGAGAGAGCCGAAGAAGGCGCCTCCTTCCGTGAAGGCCAGCGAGTAGCCGTAGACCACCCAGAGCACGGTAATCAGCGAGAAGATGACGAACACCTGCATCAGCACCGACAGCATGTTCTTGGTGCGGACGAGGCCGCCGTAGAACAGGGCCAGGCCAGGGATCGACATGAGAATGACTAGCGCGGCACTCATCATGATCCAGGCGTTGTCGCCCTTGTTTGGCACAGGCGCGGGTACCGCTTCGGGAGCGGCTGCCGGGGCGGCCGCGGCAGCCGGAGCAGTTACCGCCGTTGCAGCCGGTGCGGGCGCTTTATCGTCGGCCCATGCCGGACTGCCGAGGGTCACGGCGCCGAGCAGGGCAAGAATGGCAAGTAGATGTCTCATGGTTCGCTCCTTACAGGGCTTCCTCACCGGTTTCGCCGGTGCGGATGCGGATGACTTGTTCAAGATCGAAAACGAAGATCTTCCCGTCGCCGACCTTGCCGGTGCCTGCTGATTTCTCGATGGCTTCGATGACCTGATCGAGGATGTTGTCCTGGATCGCGGCTTCGATCTTCACCTTGGGCAGGAAATCGACCACATACTCGGCGCCGCGATACAGCTCGGTGTGCCCTTTCTGCCGACCGAACCCCTTGACCTCGGTAACCGTAATGCCTTGCACGCCGATCGCGGACAGAGCTTCACGCACTTCGTCAAGCTTGAACGGCTTGATGATGGCGGTAACCATTTTCATGATGGAACTCCCATTCTGGGGAGGTTGCCCTCCCCGATTACGAAATGATCAGAACGAACGACTGACGGAAAGGACAGCGATGCCGCGTCCGGCGTCCTTGGTGCTGCTGCTGGCATCGAGCGAATTGCCCTCATCCTGCAAGGACTTGGAGAAACAATAGAACTGACCCTTGCTGCAAGATCCCTTGGCGTTGGTATCGACATACGCCAGACCGACGACCCAGCCATTGATGTCCTTGGTCACGCCAATCTTCCAGTCGGTGTAATCGCCGTTGTCGATATTCTTCAGGTTGAGCCTGCCGATGTGGCCGTTGATGCCCCAACCGTCGCCCAGATCGTAGTTGGCGTTCAGTTCAACATACCCCGTGCCGTCCGTGCCCTTGCCCGTCGAGCTGCGCAGCGAGAAATAATCATCGACGCTGTAGGAGTATTTGAGCGTCAGGAACTTCCACGAGCCGGCAACATAGAGTTCCTTGTTGGTCACGGCGCCCGAACTCGCACGCGGCGCGAGATTCTCGGCCTCCGATCCCGGGTAGTAATAGTAGATTCCGCCGACATCGATTCCGAAATCGCCGAAGCCGGCCTTGTAACCGCCGTAAAAGTCCATCTCCAGGTTGCCGTCAGGGAAACCCGCGCCGGAGCTGACGCTGGAGTTCCAGTTCCCGGCGTAGAAACCGCTGGAGTGGGCATAGTCGAAGCCGCCTTGCAGCGCCGGCTTGCCATAGGTCTGGTCGATGCCGCGGAAACGATAGCTGGAGACCAAGCTCACGTTGGCGGTAAGGGGGGGTGCTGCCTCCTCGGCGGCAACGGAGCCGGCAAAGCCGGCAACAAGCAGGGTGGCGAGCAGGGTTTTCTTCATTGGTAACTCCTCTGAGAACAAGGTTGGGTTTTCACGCACTGACCACTAAGCATTTGCCGTGCCAGACAATAATCGTGTTTATATTCATGCATTTGCCCATAGCCAATCCGACTCGTTGTCGACTGGCGCACACTGCTGGCGCACAAAAAAGAGGCATCGCACCAATGAAGTGCCAGCCGGCACAGTCCATGACGAACCGATGTCTGATGATGCGCTGTGGTAGACTCGGACGACTTCCCCGAGGACCTCCGCCATGCTCGATCCCAAAATTTTCGAAGAACTCAGCAGCCGTCTGAGCGCCCTGATCGCCGCCAGTCCGGCAGCTGATATCGAGAAGAATGCCCGCGCCCTGCTGTCTGGTTTCTTCGCCCGGCTCGATCTGGTCAGCCGCGAGGAATTCGATATCCAGGCCCAGGTTCTGCAGCGCACCCGTGAGAAGATGAAAGCACTCGAGGAACGCATCGCCCGCCTGGAAAAGCCGAACGGGAACGACTCCGCCGAATAATCCGCCCGATCAGTGCGCCTGCCGACAGCATTCCGCAATGCCGCTTGCCATTGTCGATAGCCGTGGCCTGGATGGGCTGTCCGCTCCGCGTGTCGCCGTCGAAGTCCACCTCGCCGGCGGCCTGCCCAGCGTCACCCTGGTCGGCCTGCCCGACACCGAAGTCAAGGAAGCCCGTGACCGGGTCAGGGCAGCGCTGCAGAACTCCGGCTTCGAATTTCCCGCCAAGCGCATCACCATCAATCTGGCACCGGCCGACCTGCCCAAGGAGTCCGGACGATTCGACCTGCCTATCGCGCTCGGCATTCTCGCCGCATCCGGACAGATACCAAGCCAGGCATTGGCCGCTTACGAATTCGCCGGAGAACTGTCGCTCTCCGGCCACCTGCGCCCGATCCGCGGCGCGCTGGCCATGGTCCTTGCCGCAGGCCGGCACGGCAAGCAGTTCATCCTTCCGCGGGACAGCGCGCGCGAAGCGGCATTGGCGCGCAGCGTGCCCATCCTGGCGGCCGACACCCTGCTTGAGGTGTGCGCGCACCTGACCGGTCAAGGCGTATTGAACGAACACCAGCTGGCTGACGACGGCGATAGCGTCGCGCCCGTTTACCCCGATCTCGCCGAAGTGCGGGGGCAGGCTCAGGCCAAGCGGGCGCTGGAGATCGCCGCCGCCGGCGGCCATTCGGTCCTGCTGGCCGGTCCGCCGGGAACCGGAAAATCGATGCTGGCCAGCCGCCTGCCGGGCCTGCTTCCGCCGATGACCCAGGAGGCGGCCCTTGAGTCGGCCGCGGTGCTCTCGCTGGCCGGGCAGTTCACGCCGGCGCATTTTGGCCGCCACCCTTATCGTTCGCCGCACCATACGGCTTCCGCGGCGGCGCTGGTCGGCGGGGGAGGGGTTCCGCGGCCAGGGGAAATCTCGCTGGCACACAAGGGGGTACTGTTTCTCGACGAATTGCCGGAATTCGACCGGCGTGTTCTCGAAGCCTTGCGCGAGCCCATGGAAAGCGGACGCATCCACATTTCGCGTGCGGCCCGGCAAGCCGACTTCCCGGCGGAATTCCAACTGGTCGCGGCCATGAATCCGTGTCCGTGCGGTCATCACGGAGATCCGCGCGGCAAGTGCCGATGCACGCCGGACCAAATCAGCCGCTACCGCTGCCCATCACCAAAGTTGTGCAGAAATATCACTAGAGTTACAGCGAAACTCTGATGATCTTGAATTAGCCCAGCGTCACGTAGCGCACTAGAAAGCGAAGGAATGCCGCGCTTGTGAGGTAGTGCTGCAAGGCAGTTGATCGGCCACTGCTGCCGTTGGGGTAGGTGACCGTCAACGGCAGTAACCCGACGGTCAACGGCCGTAGCCGGGTAAACTGTGCTCTACGTCTACTTCTCTTTATGCGCTACAACAGGACCCGACCCACAAAATACCTTCATCACCTTGTGGGCTAAGCGACAGGTTTGGTCGGGGACGGAGGATCGCCGTTTCTCCTCAGCCTGAATTACGTCAATAGAACCCTGATCGGCCATAAAATCTGTAACATGAGGTCTGCCGGCACAATTCACCCAGCAATACCATGCAAAACAGATAGCCGCTTAACCCGTTGGACTCTACGATTGACGACCTACCTCATTTGGAATGGATGCTCGGCCGTGATGAAGAGTGGATTGCTGCGTCAATTTTTTCGTTTTTTCCTGCCTGTGGCTCTGCTCGTGCTGGCTAGTGCCGGGTTCTACGGCCAAGCCGAGTTTCAGCGCGAACTTACGGGTATCGGCATCGAACCGGGGGTGGCGGACAAGTTATTCCAGGCTTTTGAGCAGGCGGATAACAGCACAACACGTAAATACGGTGGAACCGGTCTCGGTTTGGTGATCACCAAGAAGCTGGACGAATTGATGGGGGGCGCTGGATGTGAGAGTAACCCCGGTCAGGGTAGCACCTTCTGGTTTACCGCTAGATTAGGAAAAAACCGTTAGGTCTGAGTCTTGATCGATATACAACCTATGTTAGAGGGGCTTAAATGTTTGAAAAAATGAGTCTGAAAAGTCGATTGTTACTTATCGCTACCGTGCCGATTGCTGTCATGCTAATCCTTGGTGTAACCGGTGCCTGGAACAAGTACTCAGATTATCAGTCTGGTGTTCAGGCAGAATCTCTGGTCAGCCTGGTCGTCGAGTTGGGTGAAACGGCGCATGAACTCCAGAAGGAACGGGGCATGAGCTCCGGCTTCCTCAACAGCAATGGTAACAAATTTGCGGAGAACCTCACTGCGCAACGCAAACAATCCGATTCAGCCATCTTGCGCCTGAATGAAAGCATCCGGCGTATCGATGCGTCCATGGTCGGGCCGCGCTATATCAAACTTCTGGAAGCTGCGAACGAACCTTTGGCCGACCTCGTAAAAAAGCGCGAACAGATAACACGTCTCTCGCTTGAACCCGGTGAGTCCTTCCGCTTCTACAGCGAGACGATTTCGCAGTTACTGGAAATCGCGCTGCGTACCGGAAACCAGATGCCGTCATCGAAACTGTCACGCCTGTCGAATGCCAAACAGGCAGTATTGTTCTTGAAGGAACGCAACGGTCAGGAGCGGGCATTGGTAACCGGCGGCTTCAGCGCCGGGCGCCTGACTTCTGAACAATTCAGCACTTTTCAGAGTCTGATCAACGATCAGGCCACCTATTTGCGCCTGGCCATCGGGTACGCCACGCCGGATCAGGAAAAACTACTGCGTGCCAAGCTAGCCGAGCCGATTTTCAAGGAAGTGGGCACCATCGAACAGATGGTCAAGGACAAGGGTGCAAATGCCGAGCTGGTCTATTCCCCGGAGGACTGGTTTGCCAAAATCACTGCAAAAATTGACCTGCTGAGGACGGTCGAGGAAAGCTACACAAAGGATATCCAGCAGGAAATCCACGCGAATATGGATGCAGATCGTGATGCATTCGTTTCGTACGCCAGCCTGCTTCTGGTAGCTGTCGGCCTGACCCTGTGGATTTGCTTTGCCATTGTCCGCAACCTGCTAGAAACGTTGGGTGGAGAGCCCGAGTACGCCTCCGGGGTTGCCCGGAGAATAGCCAAAGGCGATCTGTCGGCAACGATCAACCTCCAGTCCAACGATACGACAAGCCTTCTGGCTTCTATGAAGTCGATGCAGGACGGGTTGCGTGAAATGGTCGAACAAATCGTCGTAGCGACGGTTCAACTGGCTGGTTTCGCCAAGCAATTGTCGGCCTTATCGCATCAAGTGCAGGAGGCAACTAACCAGCAGACAGATGCCGCAGCGGCTGTCGCGGCGACGGTCGAAGAGATGACGGTCAGCATCGGCCACATATCGGACAATACGGCGGACGTAAACAAGAGTGCAATTGATTCAAAGCAGATGGCCGAAGAAGGGGAGCTGTTTGCCCAGAAAACGGTCGCTGAAATGAACAAGATTGTCGATAACGTCAATCAGTCATCGGTTTTCATGAAAACGCTTGACGAGCAATCCCACAAGATTGCAGATATTGTCAATGTCATCAAGGAGATTGCCGATCAGACCAATCTACTGGCGCTCAATGCAGCCATTGAAGCTGCTCGGGCCGGCGAACAGGGGCGTGGATTTGCCGTGGTCGCAGACGAAGTGCGAAAGCTGGCCGAACGCACCAAACTGTCCACCCAGGACATCGCCGCCATGATCGAAGCGATTCGGACCGGTACGATGCAGGCGGTGGAAAGCATGGTGCAAGGAACTGTTATGGTCAATGAGGGCATGGAACTCGTTGGAAATACGGGGAATTCCATGGCGACTATTCATGGCAGCACCGACAATGTTCTGGCAGCAATCGATGGCATTTCCACCTCGCTTCGCGAGCAAAGCTATGCGAATAATGAGATCGCCAAGAGTGTCGAAAACATCGCGCAGATGTCGGAGCGGAACCATTCCGCGATATGTGACGTCGTGTCTTCAGCGGATCAGCTCCAGATGCTCTCCGAAGCCTTGCGCCAGTCAGCATCACGGTTTCAGATCAGATAACCGAGTGTGGTGCGGCGTAGGCTTTCTGTGCTGACATTGCTTCAACGTCAGCTTTGGCCACGAGTCCTGTGTTGCGTCCGTCAGTTCCTGTGGAGCAGCCGTTCGTCGGCCCGTTTAGCGGAAGCTTAACAGTAGCACTTGGCGGTTCGCGTCTCCTGCGCGTGACGCTCCCGACTGTCTGCTTATGAAAGCTCGACAGACCGCATAGGGTCGGGTCCGGCTGTAGCCGGAATTGGTGAGCGGTCATTGGCCCGCCTTGGGGGCTGAATGGCCGTTGACCGCCACGTTGCCGACCGAGTTTCACCTCAGGTTCAACGGCAGCAATGGCCGATCAACCGCCCCATGGCAACCCCAAAACACTCCAGCCGTCCGCCGATCACTGCCTCAACCAACGATTCCTTCCAGACTGTTCACCCGTTCGATCAATCCTGCGCCAACCTCGGTCGGCCGGTTCAGGCGCCGATCGACCGGCCAGCATTGCAGCGCTCCGTCCGCATACGGCGCGATCAGCTGGGCCGCCTGTTCCATCGATCCTTCTAGCCACGTCGCCCAATCCGTCGGATTGAGGAGAACCGGCATCCGGTCGTGAATCGGCGCCATCAGCGCATTGGCCGACGTCGTGATGAGGCAGACGGTACGCAGGATCGTCCCGTCCGGCGCGCGCCAGGATTCCCACAGCCCGGCGAGCACCAGGGGCGCGCCGGAAAGGTGGCTGAAGTAATACGGCTGCTTGTTCCGGCCCTCCGTTTTCCATTCGTAGAACCCATCCGCCGGCACCAGGCAGCGGCGTTTGCGGAAGGCCTCCCGGAACGCCGGCTTGTCGGCGACCGATTCCCCCCGCGCGTTGGCCAAGCGATTGCCGATCGTCGGATCCTTCGCCCAGTGCGGCACTAGGCCCCAGCGCAGCAGATGGAGGACCCGTGCGCCTTCCGGAGAACGGCGGATGACCGGAATGTCGGTCCCCGGCGGGATGTTGAAGCGCGGCTCGAAATCGGCGCATTCCGTCAGCCCGAAGCGCGTAATCAGTTCCGCCGGCGGGAGCTTGAGGGCAAATCGTCCGCACATCTCAACGTGCCTCGGGGAGTTGATCCCAGCGGGTGGTGTAAGCCGGCGTTTTCTTCTCGCGCTTCATCGTCCATTCCTTGTCTATTCCCTCGGCCGCGGAGCGCAAGGTTCCGCGCCCCCACGCGGCGTTGATGCGGTCCATGACCTGCATCAGACGCGGGTTCCCGTGCCCCTTGGAGAACAGATCGCCCTGCACGGTTCCGGCATCGCACAGATTCATCAGGACCACCCCGGTCTTCTGGTAGGCGTAGCCCGGACGATAGATCTTTTTCAGCGCCCAGCGGGCCACCGCGATCAGGCACAAGGTGTCGTCGGTCGGCGCGGGCAGGGGAACGGTCAGCCCTTTCTGGTATTGCGGGGCGTCAAGCCGGTGCGGATTGGTGCGCAGATACACCTGGAGCATCCCGGTCAAGGAGCGCTGCCGACGCAATTTCTCGGCAGCGACGCCGATGTAGCTGGCGACGGCCTCTTCCAAGGCGGGGAGATCCTCGACGTACTGGCCAAAGGAGCGCGAGGACTGAATCTGCTGGCGCGGGGGCGTGACGTCCTCGAGCGCCAGGCATGCCATACCGTTGAGTTCGGCCTGGGTGCGCTCCAGCACAACGGAGAAGGTTCGGCGCAGCGTCGCCGGATCGGCCTGACGCAAGGCTTCGACGCTCCGGATGCCGCGCTCGCCCAACTGGTGCGCCAGGCGCGGTCCGACGCCCCAGACGGCGTCGACCGGCAGGGAGCGGAATAGCGCGGTGCGTTGGGGTGCCTCCAATCGTTCGAAGTCGCACACCCCGTCGTGCCCCGCGAGGCCTTTCTTGGCGCAATGATTGGCGAGCTTGGCCAGTGTTTTGGTCGACGCCATGCCGACGCACGCCGGAATGCCCACCCACTGCCGCACCCGCTGGCGGATGGTCTGCCCGTAGCGCAGGCTATCCTGCCGCTCGAACCCGTCCAGACCGAGAAAGCACTCGTCGATGCTGTAGATCTCCTGGTCGGGCGAGAAGGTCGCCAGGACGCTCATCATGCGGTCGCTGAGATCGGCGTAGAGCTCGTAGTTGCTCGATAACGCGACGATGCCGTGGCGCTTGGCCAAGTCCTGCATCTGGAACCACGGCGTCCCCATCTTTACGCCGAGCGCCTTGACCTCGGCGCTGCGCGCCACGGTGCAGCCGTCGTTGTTCGACAGGACGACGACCGGACGGCCTTCGAGGCGCGGGTTGAACAGGCGCTCACACGAGACATAGAAATTGTTGCCGTCGACGAGCGCAAAGCGAGGCATGTCACCCCCGGCTAGGCGACGAAGGAATGGATGACCTGGGTGACGACTCCCCAGACGTGCAGTTCCTGTCCGTCCTGGAAGTCGATCGGCGCGTAATCGGGGTGTTCGGCGCGCAGGCGAACCCGGGCGCCTCGTTTCTCCAGGCGCTTGACGGTGAACTCGCCATCGACGACCGCGATCACGATCGATCCGTGCCGCGCCGTCAGCGCGCGGTCGACGACAAGCAGGTCGTTGTCGTGGATCCCGGCGCCGACCATCGAGTGTCCACGCGCACGCACGAAGAAGGTGGCTTCGCGATGACGGATCAGGTGTTCGTTGAGATCCAGCGTGTCGGCCACATAATCGTCCGCCGGACTGGGAAACCCGGCGCGCACGGCGTGGGCGAACAACGGCCGCCCACCGGGGCGCGGATGGGCGGCCGGGCGCAGGATCGAGGGCGTCGCCGGCCGCCCGAACGCGGGTCCGGATCGCTTCATCGGATTCATTTCCACATGGCCCGCATGCGGGCGGCGAGGTCGAGGCGCACACCGCCCGCAGCAGGCTGGCCGGCCTGCCAGGCGTCGAAGCCCGGCACCTCGGGTTGCGGCCAGGTGTGCTCGTCGAAGAGGTGCAGCAAGCGGGCCGGGAGAAAGCGCGTCCGGCCGGCATAGACATGGCGGTCGCCGCCACCGCTCGGCCCGGTGGTGTAGAAGCGTTGCGGCACGAGCACGTCGAGTTCATCCTTGGCCCGGGTCAGGGCGACATAGAAGAGACGGCGTTCTTCCTCGATCTCCTCTTCGCTGCCGGTGGCCAGATCCGACGGCAGGCAGCCGTCGACAGCATTGAGCACGGAGACCGCCGTCCATTCCTTACCCTTGGCGGAATGGATCGTCGACAGGATCAGGTAGTCCTCGTCGCGCAAGGGCACCCCCGCTTCATCGCTGGTGGCGTCCGGCGGATCGAGGGTCAGTTCGGTCAGGAAGCGTTCCTGGTTGGCATAGGTGGCCGCGATGCGCACCAGTTGCTGGATATCCGCCCGACGCACCTCGGCGTCGTCGAACAGCGCCTCCATCCGGGCCTCGTACCAGCGCGCCAGCTGCTCGAGCGGCGTGGGCCACGTCGTGGTCGTGGAGGGCCCGGCACCGTCGAGCGCGGCGACGAGATCCCGCCAGTCCGGCCGAGCCGCTTCCGGAACCGGCTGTTCGGCCAGCAGCAGGGCCCCGGGTGGAGCGGACTGGAGGTTGTCGAGCAGGCGGCCGGCGGTTTTCGGGCCTACGCCGGGGAGCAGCTGCAACGCCCGGAAACCGGCGACGCGGTC
>JARKPC010000225.1 GCA_029975435.1 Propionivibrio sp.
GGTGTGGTAGTTATTGAATACCGGGTGCGCCAGGATGGCATCGGTGCGTCGCAGGGCCGCGGGCAGGAGCGGGTCCTGTTTCTGCAAATGGATGTCGAGTGCGTTCAGGTCGACACTGATACCGGCGAACAGGCGGATCAACGCGGCAACGTCGTCGCGCGTCGTCTTTTCGTTGAATGCCACGCCGAGTATACCGGTGCCAGCCTGACGCAGGTTGTAGCCGGCGGCCAGCGCGGCTTGATACACGGCCGGCGCCTTGGGCCCGAGTTGCACGCGCAGCGTATCGAACGCGTGGGTGTTCTGAACCGCGACGCCGGCCCGCTTCAGCGCTTCCGCGAAGAGCGCCGTCAGGCGATGGATGCGTTCGGCGATCATACGTACACCCTGCGGGCCGTGATACACGGCGTACATGCCAGCCATGTTGGCCAGCAGTACCTGCGACGTGCAGATATTGGAATTGGCCTTTTCGCGGCGGATGTGCTGCTCGCGCGTCTGCAGCGCCATGCGCAGCGCCTTCTTGCCGCGCGCGTCGACGGAGACGCCGATGATGCGTCCCGGCACCGAACGCTTGTGCTCGTCGCGCGTGGCGAAGAACGCCGCGTGCGGGCCGCCGAACCCCATCGGGATGCCGAAGCGCTGCGTCGATCCGAGCGCGATGTCGGCGCCCATGGCCCCGGGGGATTTCAGCAGAACCAGCGCCATCAGGTCGGCGGCGACGGCAACGACGCCAAGCCGCGACTGGACGGCGGCGATCGGCCCGGTGAGGTCGGCGATTTCGCCGCTGTCGTTCGGATACTGGAAAAGCGCCCCGAATACTTCCTGCAGCGAGGCTTCTTCCGGCGTACCGAAAACCAGTTCGAATCCGAAAAAGCCGGCACGGGTTTTCAGCACGTCGATGGTTTGCGGGAAGCAGCCTGCATCGACGAAGAACAGGTTCGACTTCGACTTGCTGATGCGCCGCGCCATGGTCATGGCCTCGGCGGCAGCGGTAGCCTCGTCGAGCAGCGACGCGTTGGCCAATTCCATCCCCGTCAGGTCGATGACCATCTGCTGGTAGTTGAGCAGCGCTTCCAGCCGACCCTGCGCGACTTCCGCCTGATACGGCGTGTAGGCCGTATACCAGCCCGGATTCTCCAGCACGTTGCGCAGGATGACGGGCGGTGTCAGCGTATCCGCGTAACCCAAGCCGATCATCGACTTGTTGACGCGGTTCTTGCCCGCGATGGCCTTGAGGGCCGCGAGTGCTTCAGCCTCGGGGCATGGCTCGGCGAGTGGCAGCGGTGCGGGCAGGCGAATGGCGGGCGGGACGGTCTGCTCGATCAGCGCGTCGAGCGTCGGAGCGCCGATGGCTTCCAGCATGGCCGGGATGTCATCGAAGGAAGGGCCGATATGGCGGCCAATGAATTCGTCGCGCTGTTCGAGGGTGCTTAGTGGCAGGGTCAGTGGCATGGGAATCCGGACACAGATAGGTAAGTCGGGTTAGCGCCGCGTAACCCGACGGGCTTCGAGTGAACGTCGGGTTACGCTGCGCCAACCCGACCTGCGGAATCGTGGTTCGGTGCCTTACTCGGCCGCGGCGGCAGCGTAGGCGTTGGCGTCGAGGAGCGCGTCGACGTCGGCGATGTTGGCCGGCTTCATCTTGAACAACCAGGCGGAATAGGCATCCTGGTTGACGGCCTCGGGCGCATCGGGCACCGCGGCATTCACCTCGGTGACCGTTCCGGCGACGGGAGCATAGACATCGGATGCTGCCTTCACCGATTCGACGACGGCGGCTTCCTGCTCGGCGGCGAGTTCCTTGCCCACGTCAGGTAGTTCGACGAAGACGAGGTCGCCCAGCAACTCCTGGGCGTGATCGGTGATGCCGACGGTGATCGTGCCGTCGCCTTCGACGCGCACCCACTCGTGGCTCTTGGTGTATTTGAGGTTGGACGGGATGTTCATGGGGGTCGCTCCTGAAGATGGATGTACGTGGTGGGGGGCGGGTTAAACGAGTGCCTTGCCGTTACGGGCAAAGCAGGGCTTGACGACTTTGGCCGTCAACAACTTGTCGCGTATTTCGACCTTGACCTGGTCGCCGATTGCCACGGCCATGGGCAGGCGGGCGAGGGCGATGGATTGCTGCAACGTCGGGGAAAACGTACCGCTGGTGATTTCGCCGTCTCCGTGACTGGTGATGACTTTCTGGTGGGCACGCAACACTCCCTTGTCGATCAGCAGCAGACCGAGGAACTGCTTCTGCTGTGGATGGGCGAGCAGTGCCGCCTTGCCGACGAAATCGCGCGGGCTGACCAGATCGACGGTCCACGCCAGGCCGGCGTCGAGCGGCGATACCGTTTCGTCCATGTCCTGTCCGTAGAGGTTCATGCCGGCTTCCAGGCGCAGCGTGTCGCGCGCCCCGAGGCCGATGGGCTTGACTCCCGCTGCGAGCAGCTTCATCCAGAAATCTTCCGTCTTGCTGGCGGGCAGCGTGATTTCGAAGCCGGTTTCCCCGGTATAACCCGTGGTGGCAATGAAGTACTCGCCGACGATTGCGGAATAAAAGGGTTTCAGCGGTTCGGTGGCGGATCGCGCTTCCGGCAGTACCTGCCAGACGCGGGCCTTGGCGTTCGGCCCCTGCACGGCGATGATGGCCAGATCGCGGCGCGGAACGCACGCGACTTCGTATTGCCATTCCGCGAGCCGGGCGCCCATCCAGGCCAGATCCTTCTCGGCCGTGCCGGCGTTGATGACGATGCGGTACTGACCGTCGGCCACGTAATAGACGATGAGGTCGTCGACCACCCCGCCGGTTTCGTTGAGCATGGCGCTATAGAGCGCCTTGCCCGGTTCCTTGAGCTTGTCGACATTGTTGGCGATCAAACGCAGCAGGAACGCCTTTGCGTCCTTGCCGGCGACGTCGACGGCGCACATGTGCGAAACGTCGAACATGCCGCAGTCGCCGCGCACGGCATGGTGCTCCTCGATCTGCGAACCGTAATGCAGCGGCATGTCCCAGCCGCCGAAGTCGACCATCTAGGCGCCCAGCCGGCGATGGACCTCGTTGAGGACAGTTTTCTGTGTCATGTCAATCCCTTGAAATAAGGTGTTGAAGCGAGTTTCAGAAACAAAAAAAGGGCGAACTCGTCTTGAGTTCACCCCCCTGTCCTTGATACCTGAGAGATTGCCGCGCCGGCATTCCGTTTGCAAAACGCCACTCACTTTGGCGACTTCGCCTTGCCGTGCGATGTGCACTCTCTTCGGCTCGTCTTCGCGTCAGTGACGATTTGTAAACGGAATCAATTCCGTCACGTTGCCCCATCGGTGGGCGCTGTGGAATCAAGCGCCGCTCTCCAGAGTTCATTGCACGAACGGTCCTTTTGCCTGAGCGTTTCCGGGTGGATTGCGCCTTCGGCGGCGGGGTTGCTGAATTTGCGTTCTTCCGCTCTCTCCCGTTCGCGTGGCGAACTATAGCGCGACGCGGGGGTGGGCCGCAAGCCGCTTCGGCTGCCGCTTTGGCTGCCGGATTGGCACACGGTCCGGCACTTGCCTCTGCCTCGTCGCCCAGTCTCGCTGATCAGGGTTTGGGCTGCCCCCCCGTTGCGTCGGGAGATACCGGCGCTGTCGCCTCCGGCGTGTCCTGCTCATGCTGCATCTGTTCAGCGGGCGCTTCCTCCACCGGAGGAGCGGTGAAAGTCGTGATCCAGGATTCTGACGGAGCGTCTCCCAGAATGGCTGGCACCGAGACAATCGCCGAATCCATGAAGGTCGGGATGGTGAATTGCTTCTCAACCTTCCTGTCGTCTCCGGAAATCACCTCGATCGTGATGCTGTGCTTCGGCCCCCCTACCAGAACCAGGATTCGTTCGGCGCGTCCCATCGATTCGGCGGGTTTGCCATCGATGCTGACTTCTATTGTTTCCGGCGATCTGAGTTCCTTGCCGTCGATCGTGACCGCGTTGGTGTCGATCAGCAGGGAATGTCCCTTGCCGATGTAGAAGAGATAGATCGAAAGCGCGATGAAACCGAGCAGCACGCAACTCCTCTGGAAGAGGCTTCTGGAAGTCATGCCGCACCTCCCTTGGCTTCCTTCGCCGCCGGCGCGCCGCCACCCCTCAGTGTCGCCCGCGAATCGTTTTCCTGGGTCACGCGCTTCCACTCATAGAGTACGAGAGCCAGGGCAATGACACCGTAGCTGACGAATTGCCGGAAGTATTCCCCGAGCATTCCGGAGCCGATGAGGTTCTTGCCCGCCATCGGCGATACCAGGAAAAGAAGATGGAACAGGATCACCCCGACGATCACATTTGGTATTGACGCCTTGGTCACCGACGCTCCTCCGATGAGCAGGGCGGCGATCGAGAACATGCCGATCTGCTCGTGCGAGCTGGTGGTATTGATGGTTCCCAGGTTCTGCAGGAAGATGATCTGCCCGATCCCGGCCAGCACCGTCGAAATGATTATGGCCAGGATGCGCGTCTGCTCCACCGGAATGCCCGCAGCGCCCGATACGGCGCGATCTTGGCCAGCGGCCCGCATGTCCTGCCCGATCTTCGTCTTGCGGAACCAGATGATGAAGTAGCTTACTGCCGCGATGATCAGGAAACTGAAAACCGGGATATTCAATCCCGCGATCTTCAGAGGAATGAGTGTGTCCAGGCTCTGCCTGACACCATCGAGCCCGACGACGTTGCGGATTCCGTAACCACGTGAGAGCAACAGTTCCGGGTTCATGATTGGAATGAGGCTTCCCATGGCGTAGAGCACGACCATCATGTATAGCCCGTTCATGAAGAATGCCAGGATGAACCCCGTTACCATCTCGCGCCCCTTGGCCAGGTTCATGATCGAACCGCACAGCCAGCCGAGGAAAACGGAGATCGGCAGCGAGATGATCATGGCCAGCAGCAGGCCGGGGATGCCGACGATGTTCCAGTCGGTAATGAAGATGAGACCCAGCTGCCCGGCCATGGCGCCGAGCACCATGCCGAAATTAAGTCCCATTCCGGCCATGATCGGCAGAAGCAGGGCAATCACCAGGAAGGTATTGCGCCCCAGCCGGGTCAGGATTTCCTGCATCAGGAACGTGCCGGGCAGCCCGGAGACAGGGATGGCAATGGCGATGAGAACGACAAATAGTATGACGACGGCGTTGTCGATGAAGAAATTGCGAAGTCTGGAGCTCATTTGGCCACCTTTGTCTTGCGGGTCAGGGCATAGAGGATCATGCCGTTGGAAACGATGATCCGGATGACGTCCGACATATCCACCTTGAGTACCGCATTGAAAATCGACGGGGTCATGGTCAGGATCCCCTGATAGAGCGCGGCGCCGATGAATACATTGGTCAGTGTCGCCTTGTTGACTCCCGCGCCGCCGATCAATATGGCGGCAACCGCCGGAAAAGCCATGTAGAGGGGCCCCTCATACAGCTGGATGAATCCGAAGCTTTGCTGGAAGACGATGATGCCCAGTGCGCCGAGCATGGTGGACATCATCACGCTGACGAATCGCATCCGGTCGATGTTGATTCCGGAGGCGCGCGCGTAGGTCGGGTTCGAGCCAACGGCCGTTATTGCCGTTCCGATCTTCAGGTGGAAGAAAACCCAGATCAGGAAGGACATTGCGGCGAAGACCAGGATCGCTCCCGTCGGAAACTTGAAGTTCTCCCCGATCTGGATGACCAGGAAATCGTCCAAAATATGCCGCCAGAATCCCTCGACGGAGATTGTGGTTCTCAGGCCGGTCCCGCCGTATCCCCAGATCATCGTGGGATCCTTGAACGGCAGGATCAGCCACGCGATGGACATGATCATGACCGAAGAAAACCCGACGTAGGTGGCGATCATCATTTCACCGCCCTTGACCCGGTTCAGCAGCTTTCCGTAGCCGTAGCCGAAGACTGCGCCGAACGCCTGGGAAATAAGAATGGCCGCCACGAACCCCCAGGCGCCGACGTACCCCATCTCGATGCTGATCGTGGCGCCCAGCAGGCCGGCGATGACGCCGAGCGAGAGTCCGAAATTGAGACCGCAGCCCGACTGGATCATCGGGACCAGAGCGAGAACCATGATCCCGTTCATGCCGATGCGGATCATGGTGTCCGAAATCGACGCCGGGAGATTCACCCCGACAAAGGGGGCCGCGAAAAACAGTGCAAACAGGTAAAGCGTGATGATGATCCGGGGCAGGCCGAAATCAGCGACAAAACGTTTCATGCTATCCATCTTTAGTTTCCTCCGACGAGCGCAACGGGCGCTTCGTCCCTGTCCGCGCCTGCCATGAGTATCCCGAAGTCCTCGATCGGGGCCGTATGCGGAAGAATCCCCTCGATGCGCCCTTCGTACACAATGGCGATGCGATCGCAGACCGAGCGCAGTTCCTCCAGTTCGCTGGAGACCATGACGATCGTCGTGCCGTACTCGCTGTTGTATTTCTTCAGCGTGTCCAGCACGAGGTGTTTCGCGCCAATGTCGATGCCGCGCGTCGGCTCGGACACGAAGAGAACGTCGGGGCGCAGGGCGAAAGCCTTGGCCAGGCAGACTTTCTGCTGGTTCCCGCCGGACAGGTTGCCGGCGCGCTGCCCCGGTCCGGTGCACTTGATCTCGAGGAGCTTGATGTACTCTTCGGCCAGGTTCGACATCGCCGCGTCCGAGCGCCACAGGAACAGTCCGCCGAGAATCGGCTTCAGGAACTTGTTCTGCACCTGCATGGCCGTGAAAGCAATGTTCCAGTCTATGCCCTCGTCAAGCAGGAGCCCGACGCCGCGGCGATCCTCGGATACGAAAGCCATGTTCCGTTCCAGCGCAGCGCGGGGGGCATTCAATGGCACCGGCGTGCCGTTCAGTATCACGGAGCCCCCGGCAGGGGAGAGCCCCATGATCCCATTGGGGATGCCGAGCTTGCCTTGGCCGGCCAATCCGCCGATTCCGAAAATCTCGCCTTTCTTGACGGACAGGTTGACATTCCGCACTGTCTCCCCGGGCATGTCGACCCACAGGTTTTCGATCGACAGGATGGTTTCTCGCGCATCGGACTCCGATTGCGTCGAGCGTGCCGCGGAGGCGGCATCGATCTTGGCTTGCGCCTCCATGGAGCGTCCCACCATCAGGGAGGCAATCTGTTTGGTGGAAGATCCCTTGGCGGGAAAATCTTCAATCTTGTGCCCATCCCTCAGCACCACGACGCGGTCGCATAACTCAACGACTTCGCGCAAACGGTGGGAGATGAAGATGATTGCAATCCCTTCTGAGGCCAGGAGCCGAAGCGTCGAAAGCAGCACTTCGGCTTCGCTTTCCGTCAGCACCGCCGTCGGTTCGTCCAGGACGATCAGCTTGACGTTCTCGCGGCAAAGTTCCCGGGCAATTTCCGTGAATTGCTTGTGGCCCACCGGCATTTCCTTGATGAGCATATTGGGGTCCAGCGTCACCCCGAGTTTGTCGATGGCGCTTTTTGCGCGGCTTTCCATCGTTGCGCGGTCGAGTGTGCTGATGCGCGGGCCGAAGATGTCGACAAGGACTGAACTGTTGAGCGATTCACGGTTCAGAAGGATGTTCTCTGTCGTCGTAAATCCGGGAATCAGGGAAAACTCCTGATGCACCATGCCAATCCCGGCATCCAGGGCATCAAAGGGCGTCTTGAATCTGGCTTCCTTGCCATTGAAGAAGATTGACCCTTCAAAACCCCCGGTCTCGCTGATGACCGGCATGCCAAAGAGTATCTTCATGAGGGTGGATTTTCCGGCGCCGTTCTCTCCCACCAAACCAATGATTTCCCCTGCGCCGACATCGAAGGAGACATCGGCCAGCACGCGGTTGCCATAGAACGACTTTCCGATGCCCTTCAGGCTCAGAATCGGTTCTGCTGAATCCATTGCTGTCTTTCCCTGAATTAAATCGATATCCGCGAGAGAGAAATTCTGTTCTCTCACGCGGATACGGTGTTTATTGATACGACCTTGATTCGGCTTACTTCTTCTTCAGGCCCGAGGAGATCTTGAGGTACTTCTCCGGGACGTCGATGTCGGCAGACTTGATGTAGCCCTTGCCGAAAATGTACGTGTCCTGGAGAAGCAGGGCGAAGTTGTTCAGCTTGACGCCGGTGGACCCGTCGACGTAGTAGGAGCCACCCCATTTCGCGCCCGGAGTGTACTTGCCGAACGCCTTGAAGATGTCTTTCATGTTCGTCATCTTCGACTTGCCCTCGATCACGTTGATCGCGTGCTGGGTCAGACCGACCGTGGCGCTGTACGGGAAGGAATAGGACCACGTGCCCAGACGTCCCTTGCCGCCCTTCGCGACTACGGCGGCCTCGACCTTCTTCATGATCGCCGGGAAGTCGCCCTGTTCCGCCTTCAGGTCGATACCGAGGGCGCCAGGATAGCCGAGCAGCGGAGACGGCAGGCTGGCTTCTACGAAGATGCCGCCGAATTCGACTACCTGGCGGATCAGCGGCTCGGTGTGCGCGTCGTTGGTCGCATAGAAGGCGGTGTCCTTGCCATACTTCTTGACCCATTTCGGCACATTCTCGAGCATGAACTGCTGGGCGCCGACTACGCCGACGTCGCTGAGAGGATCGGGGGCAGTCTCGAAGACAAATTTGACGCCCAGATCGTTACAGGCTTGCTCGAAAATCATGCGGCGACGCGTCAGCGTTTCGACGCTCATATGTCGCGGGAACGAGATATGAACGAACGTCTTTGCGCCAAGCTGCTTGGCCGCCCAGATAACGCGATAGCCTGCCGAGATGAAGTCGTTGCGCATGATCAGGTCGGCGACCTTTCCGATCACCAGCGGGTCTTCCTGGGGGACTCCGCCGAGCAGGAGGATGTCCGGCCTCATTTCGCGAACGCGGCGGAAACCTTCCGTTGCCCCCGGAACGGCCTGATTCATCACGATGGCCTTCATCAGCGGATCGTTCGCCAGGGATACGATCTGCGAGATGGTGGTCTCTTGTTCGGCGCTGAAGTTGTTGGGATAGGTCAGGTGCTGGATCATGCCGCCGTTCTTGACGTCACCATATTCCTTGATCATGGCTTCTGCGCCACGAACCTCGTCCTCTCCCTGATTGACCGTACCCGTGATAATGCCGACGTGATACGAAGCCGCTGCCAGAGCCGCAGCACCTGGAACTGCCAGACACAGAGCAAGTGTCAGTTGCGCCAGTCCTTTACGCACGTTCATCATATTGACTCCTAGAAAGATCCACCGAAGGATGGGTTGGTATGGATTGGCCTCAGGACGAGAGTGATCCGGGCGTCAGAGCACAAACGCCCGTTCGTCGATCGGCCGGGAAAGCCTTGCATACGAAAAAAACTACACTGCGAAAAACACGAACAAGAACAAGAACAAAAAGCAATAGCAAACTCGAACCTGCAATGGCATGACGCATCGACGCGTTGCTTCCGATCCGGAATCGCAGGCCTGACGGAGAACCGGCATTTGTCCAGGTGCCATGAGTCATCGTCGATTGCATGATGGGGGGAGTTCTTTCCGGCACTGGAAGATGGCAGCCTGTCCGCGAGCGCAATCAGCGGTAGATGGCGGTCTGTGGTGTTTCGCCGATGCGGGCGAAGCCACGGTACATGCCCTCCGAGTTGAACGGAAGGCACACGTTGCCGTTGGCATCGACGGCGATCAGTCCGCCCGTGCCGCCAAGAGCAGGGAGCGCGTTCATGACGACCTCCGTCGACGCCTGCTCCAGCGTGTGACCGCCGTACGCCATCCGCGCGCAAACGTCGTAGGCGGCCACGGCGCGCATGAAGGTTTCGCCGGTGCCGGTACAGGAGACAGCGGCTGTGCGATTGTCGGCGTAATTGCCGGCACCGATCAGTGGGGTATCGCCGACCCGGCCAACGCGTTTGTTTGTCATGCCGCCGGTCGATGTTGCCGCCGCCAGATTTCCGCGAGCATCCAGCGCAACGGCGCCGACAGTGCCGAATTTCCGGCTTTCGTCGAGTGGCGTCCCGGTTTGTGGTGTGTTGCCGAAAACCAGAGCCGCGCCGTCGTGGTCCAGGAGTGTTTTGCTGGCGGCGAGAGCGCGTTGCAACTGTTCGCGCCGCGCGTCGGTCGAAAAATAGCCCGGCGAGACCATTTCAAGCCCCACGGCCTCGGCGAATGCCTCGGCTCCGGGGCCGACGAACAGAACATGATCGCTGTGTTCCATGACCGCGCGTGCGGCACGCACCGGACGGCGGATCCTGCTGATGCAGGCGACGGCTCCGGCACGCAGGTTCGCACCGTCCATCACCGAAGCATCCAGTTCATGCGTCCCGTCATGCGTGAATACCGATCCGTGTCCGGCGTTGAACAGCGGGCAATCTTCGAGCATTTCTACGGCGAGAGTAACCGCGTCGAGCGCACTGCCGCCGCTGGCCAGCAGGCGTTGCGGTGGGAGAAGAACGCTGCGCAACGCGTCGTGATAGGTTCGTTCCTGGTCGGCGCTGATGCTGTTGCGGCTCAGGGTGCCGGCGCCGCCGTGGATGACAATGACCGGAATAGCGGCACTTGAGGTCATTTCTTCGCCTTTTGCGCTGGCTTGCCAGTCATTTCCTTCTTTCGGGATGCCGCGGCCGCGGTATCGGGCATAGAGCGCAAGCCGCTACCGGGATTGCCGTAGATCCAGGGCAGCAGCGACTCTGTAAGTTGCGTCGCGGCCTCGATGGAACCTTGAGTTCGGTGTGCCACGGCGCTGCACAAGGCTTCGATCAAGGCCAGCGCACTGGCCTCGCAGTTTGAAGAGTATTGGCTTTCGGTGTTGGCGTAGAGCGATACGGTCGCGAGTCGTGCCAGCGGCGAGGTCACGCGATCGGTCAGGGCAAGCACCGGAACTCTTGCATCCGACGCGCGTTGGGCCAGGAATACAGTGTCGGCCGCATAGCGCGGGAACCCGATCACGATCAGAAGATCGGTAGCTTCGAGGCGCGACACGACGCGCGCCGCGGCAGAGGAGCCTTCCACCGTGGCCAGCAGGTGTACGTCTCCGCAGTAGGGGTCGAGACCGCGTTGCAGGAGGCCGCCAAGCCAAGTACTGGCGCCGAAGCCGACGATGCCGATGCGTTTGGCGCCCAGTATGGCGTTGACCGCCTGTTCGCAGGTGTGCGTATCCAGTGATTTCTGCGTCAGGCTGATGTTTCGCTGAATGTTCGAAAGCGACCCGATGAAGACGTCCGCGGCGGTGGCAGGGCTTTCAAGCTGGCTGCGCAGCTTCTCGACGGGAGCCAGCGCACTTTCAAAACCGAGGACGAGCGCGGCGCGGAATTGCGGGTAACCGTCGAATCCGAGCGCGCGCGCAAAACGGTTGGCCGTTGCCACCGAAACGCCCAGCGCGGCCGCCAATTCGTCAATCGCCATGGTGGCAACCTGGAAAGGGTGATCGAGCACATAGTCCGCCATCTTCCGGTGAGAGCGCGTCAGATCGGGGAGCGCACGGGCAATGCGCTGCGCCATCGAAGGATTACGGGAGGCAGATTTCATTGGGCTACCGCATCATGAACGAAAATATAATGTATAGAAATTTACAAATTACATCAATAAAAAAAGATTTTTGATCATTTTTGTTGACCGCAGCTCGCGCCATCGGACAAACTTCCGGCTGGATTTTTTCAATCGGGGTTCTTCATGACGGAAAGACTGAGCGGTGATGAACTGGTCGCCTTGATAAGGCGGGTTTTCCAGCCTCGCGAGAATGAAACTGGATTGGCCATCCTCGTGGACTTGCCCGATGCAACAGTCTCCGACAACAAGGACTGGGCGACCCGACGTGAGATCGCGGTGGATTGGCTCCATGAACTGGCGGCTCGCCAGTCGGAGCTCGGAATGAAACCCGTTCTGGCGGTCTATCGCAACGCCCATACCAACAATGGTGAGTTGCCCGATCGCTGCTGGATTCACGCTGGTGGGGCCATGCCCGGAATGGCAGAGAATCTCGATCCGGCACTGTCCATATCGTTTGCCGATTTGTTCGCTGCCAATCCCATAATTCTCGTGCCATCGCAGTTTTCCGCCACGGCGCCACTGAAAATGGCCGCGAAACAGCACCGCTTCCGGGCTGCCACCATGGGCGGCTTCTGCGAGGGAATGATTCCCGCCTTGCGGTTGGACTACACGGAGGTGAACCGACGCGTCGCCTTCCTGAAGGAAAAGCTTGATCGCGCCGTGGGCGCCGATTTCTGCTTCGAGTATCCCGGTGGCCACGCGGCCTTGCATCTCGATCTGCGTTTCCGCAGCGCTCATGCCTCCGGTGGCTTGCTGCCCAATCCCGGAACCGCTGGAAACCTGCCTTCCGGTGAAGCCTACATCGTGCCCTACGAGGGTGAAACCGAACCGAGCCGCAGCGCCGGCGAGTTGCCCGTGCAGTTCGGTCAGGAGATCGTGCGTTACCGCATCGAAAACAACAGGGCCATAGAGGTCTTGACGGATGGTGCCAGATCGCGCGAGGAAGCCTCTCATCTGGCCAAGGAACCAGCCTACGGCAATATCGCGGAACTCGGCTTGGGCGTCCTGGCGGCTTTCGGTGTCAAACCCATCGGAAAGGTCCTGCTGGACGAGAAACTCGGCGCCCACATCGCTTTCGGGCGCAGCGAGCATTTTGGCGGCCAAGTGGGCCCCAAGGACTTCTCCAGCCCCGGCGCCGTCATTCACATCGACCGCGTCTATGTTCCCGAGACCCAGCCCGACGTAACGGTGAAGACCCTGGATCTAACCATGGACGATGGACAACGGCTGCCGCTCATGCGCGATGGGCAGTACGTGGTGGATTTTGGCTGAGAGGAAGCGATCCTCGCGCGGGAAAAAGCAACGGAGTGAACCATGAAAATCCGGGAGATACAGATCGGGAAAGTCAGCATCCCGTTGAAGAAACCGTTCAAGACCGCTTTGCGGCAGGTGAACTCGGCAGAGGACATCATCGTCAAGGTCGTTGCCGATACGGGAGAGATCGGATTCGGCAATGCCCCGCCGACGGCGGTCATTACCGGCGACAGCCAGGATTCGGTCGTCTCGGCGATACGGGATACGCTCGGTCCGCGCATTGTCGGCATGGATGTCGAGAACCTCGAAGACATCATGACGGCCCTCGATGATGGGATGCGGCACAACCATTCGGCCAAGGCGGCACTCGATATCGCCGTGCATGACCTGTTCGGCCAGCGTTTCGGATTGCCGTTGTACAAGTTGTTTGGCGGTTTGAGAGCGGGCCTGGAGACCGACCTGACGATCAGCCTGAATTCGCCGGAAGAGATGGTGCGGGATGCGCTTGAGGCGGTGCGGGACGGTTATACGGCGCTCAAGCTGAAGGTTGGCAATGACATTGCGCTGGATGCCAGGCGCGTGCGCGCGATCCGGGAAGCTGTCGGCGCACAGGTCAAGATCCGGCTTGATGCCAATCAGGGCTGGAGTGCGAAGGAAGCGGTTCGCACGATTCGCCGGTTTGAAGCCGACGGGCTCGATATCGAGCTTATCGAGCAGCCTGTCAAGGCACATGATTTTGAAGGGCTCAAGTACGTTACCGACCGCGTGGAAACCGACATCATGGCCGACGAGTCCGCGTTCGGGCCCTTCGAGGTTTTCCAGTTGCTGTCAATGCGCGCCTGCGATCTGATCAATATCAAATTGATGAAAGCGGGCGGTCTGCATAACGCCGTCAAGATTGCCAATATTGCCGAAACGATGGGCATCCAATGCATGATGGGCTGCATGCTGGAGAGCAAGGTCGGCATCAGCGCCGCCGCCAGTTTCGCGGCCGGCAAGAAAATCATCACGCGTACCGATCTCGATGCCGCTGTCCTGTTGGCCGAGGATCCGGTCATCGGAGGCGTGGCGTTTTGCCAGAACCGGTTGCTTGTTCCAGAGTCTCCGGGCCTGGGGATCACAGAGGTTGCAGGGTGGAGGCAGATCGGTTGTTGATCTGTTTGTGGAGCTGGATTGTATAAATAACCTGATAGGGAGGTGGTATTTTGGGCATAGTCATTTCTTTACTTGTCACTTTTTGGGCGGGCTTTCTGATCGTCAAGAAGTACAAGCCCCAACCGGTGCTGTTTGTCGCCGGTCTGGTACTCATGTTCGCTGCCGTTGCTTTTGGCCTCGGCACCATTCTGCCGGCCAAGGAAAGCACCGGCCTTGTTCTGTTCGATGCCTTTGAGTTCATCAAGAAGACCTTCAGTTCCCGGGCCGGCGGGCTGGGGCTCAACATCATGGCGGTGGGCGGTTTCGCCCGTTACATGGATCACATCGGCGCCAGCAAGGCGCTGGTCAAGTTGACGATCAGGCCACTGCTTGCGTTGCGATCGCCTTATCTGGTGATGGCCGGCGCGTGGATCCTCGGAATGTTCCTCGGTTTGGCCATCAACAGCGCATCCGGTCTGGCGATGCTGCTGATGGTGACCGTATTCCCGATTCTCATCAGCCTCGGCGTCAGTCGCCTGTCGGCGGTCGCCGTTATCGCGACCACGCTGTGCCTGGACTGGAGCCCCAGCGATACGGGTACCATCCTGGCCGCGACAACGGCCGGCATCGATCCGGTGACTTACTGGGTCAAGTATCAGATCCCGATTGCATCCGCGGTCATTCCGGTGGTTGCCTGCCTCCACTTCTTCACGCAGAAATGGATGGACAAGCGGTCCGGTCACGTCGTGCAGGCATCGGAGCTCGTCGCGCCAGTAGGCAAAGATGGTGAAGTTGAAAAACTGCCGCCGATGTTCTACGCCATACTCCCGGTGATTCCCCTCGCCCTCATCCTGATCTTCAGCGACCTGTGGATCGCGTCGATCAAGATGGACATCATCAAGGCCATGTTCATCGGGATGGCCATCGGCATGCTGGTGGAGTTCATTCGGCTGCGCGACGGCAGAAAGGTTCTTGGCGATATCCAGGTGTTCTTCGACGGCCTGGGAATGCAGATGGCCAACGTCATCACCCTGATCGTCGCCGGCGAAACGTTTGCCAAGGGGCTGGTCACGATCGGCACGATCGACAGCATCATCACTTCCGCCCAGACCTCGGGCTTTGGCGCGGTGGGCATGATTCTGGTCATGATCACCATCATCGCGGTCTGTTCGGTACTCATGGGTTCGGGCAATGCGCCGTTCTT
>JARKPC010000226.1 GCA_029975435.1 Propionivibrio sp.
CCGTCGGTGACCGACAAGCAGGCCATCGAACTCTTCGATTCGATCGTGAATTCGATCCGGGTGCGGCCGGTGAGCGCGCCACCGGCGTCACCGGACACGCCACCCGCGCCGCCCCGCCCGCAACCCACCGTGCCGCTCGGCACGGTTGCTCCCTCGCTGCAGCCCTGTCCGCAATCGGGCCTCTGGGAATGCGCAGCCGAACTGGCCGCGGGTGAGAAGCGCCAGCGCTATTTCCCGCAGGGCATGATCCTGCCCACGGTCATCGTACGCCGTCCCGAGCGCACCCTGCTGCAAACGATTAAGGGGGTGCCGCCCAACATGCTGGCGGAAACCACCTGGACGCTCGTCGGCTACGGCGTTCAGGGAGAAGCAGAAGGGAAAGGCAAGGCATGACAACCCATCTCAGATCCCTCGTCGCCAAACTCGACGTTTCCACCCGCAAGGCCATGGAGTCAGCGGCCAACGTGGCACTGTCGCGCACTCACCATGAAGTCGATATCGAGCATGTGCTTTCCGAACTGCTCGATGCGCCGGATGCCGATCTGCTGCGCATTCTCAAGGCGTATCACGTCGACGTCGATCGCCTGCAGACCGATCTGGAAACAGCGTTGGAACGCTTCCGCACGGGCAATACACGCAATCCAGTGCTCTCTCGCAACATTCTTCGCTGGCTGGAAGCGGCCTGGTTGGCGGGCAGCGTGAACTACGGCGCAGAGCGGCTGGGCAGTGGCTTGCTGTTGCTGGTCCTAGTGGCGGACGAGGAGTTGCGACGGCTGCTTGCCGGATCGTGCGCGGCGCTGAACCGGATTCCGGCAGACGATCTGAAGGAAACGCTGCCTGCGCTGCTCCGCCAAACCGGCCTCGGCGCGTCGTCTGACGAAAACGAGTCGGCAGGGAGTGAGGCGGGCGAGACCGGGGAGCCCATCAAGTCGAGAGGTACGCCGAATCTCGACAAGTACACGATCGACCTGTCGGCGCAGGCGCGGGCCGGGAAGATCGACCCGGTGCTCGGGCGTGACGGCGAGATTCGCCAGATGATCGACATTCTGCTGCGTCGTCGGCAGAACAATCCGATCCTCACCGGTGAGCCGGGCGTAGGCAAGACAGCAGTGGTCGAGGGGCTGGCGCTGCGCATCTTTCAGGGTGACGTGCCGGACGTGTTGCGCAACGTGACGCTGCGTACGCTCGATCTGGGGTTGCTGCAGGCCGGGGCGAGCGTCAAGGGCGAGTTCGAGAACC
>JARKPC010000233.1 GCA_029975435.1 Propionivibrio sp.
CATCAGCCCGTGCGTGACCTTCAACAACCACGCCGGCTCGACGCGCAGCTACGACTACGTGCGCGAGCACAACGAAGCGGTCAACCGTCTCGATGTGATCCTGCCGCGCGACAAGATCACCGCGACCTACGCCCCGGGCGAGCTGCGCCGCATCGTGCAGCACGACGGCTCGATCCTGCATCTCCGGAAGCTGCACGAGGAATACGATCCATCGGATCGCGTCGGGGCCATGAACTACCTGCAAGAGCGTGCCGCGCTCGGCGAGATCGTCACCGGGCTGATCTATGTGGATAGCAGTGCGGAAGAATTGCACCGCTACCTGAATACCGTCGAGACCCCGCTCAACCAGCTCGGCGTCGCCGAACTGTGCCCGGGCTCCGAGGCGCTCGAGGCACTCAACGAGTCGTTAAGGCGCGGATAGCCTGGGCGACTCGGCACGAAAAAGCCCCCGACCGCGTCGGGGGCTTTTTTTGCGGGTTGAAGCAGGAAACCTCGGTGAAACTTTCTTCTCAGACGCGCACTTTTTTCTGCCTGGACTGCGAGCGTAACCCCTGAAATACCGAAATAACGGTAAGTCCGATGATGATCAACGACAAAGGTCTCGTAAGCATGCTGCCGATCAATGCGGGAACATTGTCCTGTACGAGCGCCAGTGATCTGGCGAGTTCGCCTTCCGCCATTGATCCGAGGACGAGCCCCAGCACCAGTGGTTCCCGCGGTACGTCAAACTGTTTCATCACGTAACCAAGCATGCCGATGACCAGCATGATCCAGACATCAAACAGCGACATGTTGAGGGCATACGCGCCGATCACACCCAGCGCAATGATCAGCGGCCCAAGTATTGTCGCGGGCGTCTTGATGAAGCTGACCCCGTAGCGGGCCACGGCCAGCCCGGCGGGCACAAAAACCAGATTTGCGAGGAACATGCTGATGATGAAGCCGTAGGTGATGCCGGCAGTGTCGGTGAATAGGCCGGGTCACGGTTTCAGTCCGTGGATCATCAGCCCGCCGAGCATGACTGCGGACACCGCGTTGCCTGGAATGCCCAAAGTGAGGGCGGGGATGAGCGATCCTCCCACTACTGCGTTGTTGGCAGTTTCGGACGCTACGACACCTTCGGGATTGCCTGTTCCGAACGTTTCAGGAGTTTTGGAATTCCTCTTGGCGTCGTCGTAGGCTATAAAGCCGGCAATGCTTGACCCGGCGCCGGGAACGATACCCACGATGACGCCGATGACGGTGGCCCGGAACATAAGCATCTTGTACTTGAGGACTTCCATCATTTGCCCGAATATGCCTTTGACCTGATGAACGGCGGCTTCCTGTTTCACCGTGCCTGAAATGTTCTCGACAACCTCCGGCAAGGAATAGAGTCCGATAAGGGCCACTACCAAAGGAAGACCGTTGAAAAGCTCGGGGATACCCATGGCGAAGCGGATATCGCCTGTCATCGGATGCATGCCCACGACCGCCAGGAAAAGACCGAATGTGCCCGAGATGAAGCCCTTGAGCAGGTTGCGCTCGGAAAGCGAGGCGATCACGGAAACACCGAAGAGGGCGAGCAAAAAATACTCCTGGGATCCGAATCGCAGCGCCAGTTCTGCCAGCGGCGGGGCCATGAAAAGCAGCGCAACATTGCTGACAAATCCGCCGATGGCCGACGCAGCCGTCGCGAGCGCGATGGCCAGGCCCGCCTGACCTTTTTTGGTCATCGGGAAACCGTCGAGCAAGGTGCTGCAGTTGGACGGCGTTCCGGGAATGTTGATGAGTATTGCGCTGATCGCACCGGCGTAGGTCGATGAACAATAGACCGCCCCAAGTAGGGAGAGCCCTTGCACGGGAGTCATGCCGAAGGTCACCGGAACAAGGAGCGCGACGCCCATGGTGCTTGTGAGTCCGGGTAGCGCCCCGATAACGATTCCGAAGATGGTTCCCAGCATTATCAGGAGAAGCGCCATGGGATCCAGCATTTGCTCGGCTCCCAGTGCGATTCCGTTCAGTATCGATTCCATATGGGCCCCTTTTCTGTTCGCAATGAGGATGGGTTAGATCAGGAGCCCTTCGGGCAGGCGAACCCCGATGAACAGGACGAACAAGGCATAGATTGTCAGTATGAATCCGCCGGCGACCCCAATCAGCGCGACGGGGCCGTGTTTTCCGAACCAGTACATCGAACCGCACAGGAACAAGGCTGTTGCGGCGAAGTACCCGAGATAGCCAATGGCCAGGACGTAAACCGATGAGGCGACGAAAACCTTGATGGGCGGGTACAAGTCGGCGAGCCGGAAACTACCCGCCCCGGCCGCTTGCGGTATCCGCAACGACAGAACAAGGAGGATCACCGAGAAAATCAACTGAAGCAGCATGAGAAACCGCGGAAACTGGGAGGATGCCGCCGGATACATTAATGCGCGGATGAGAAAAGCCGTGGAAAGCAGGACCATGGCGGCGGCGAACCCGCATTCTCTTATTCGGGATGTCTGTGACATAAGCTCATCTCCCTGGCAACGCGCCGGCCTTTTCCACGACGGAACTGGCCAGCGGTAAGTGTTTGAACTACTTCAAAAGGTCCTTGAGCGCCTCAACTTCCTTGATCGATTCCTTGACGAGTGCTTCTGTCTGGGCGGCCCCCATGAATTTGACGACGATGCCCATTTCTTTCGCTTCCGCCAGGAAGGCTTTGGACTCGCTGACTTTCCGGAAGGCGCTTTCAAGTTTCGCGATTTTGTCGTCGGATACTCCCTTGGGCGCCGCCAGTCCGCGGACAGCCATGCCGACGGAAGGTAGCGGCTTCCCGAAGAGTTTCGATGCAGTAGGAACGTCTGGAATCACGCTCAACGGTTCATCGTTGAACACGACCAGCGCCCTGATTTTTCCCGCCTCGATATTGGGCATGGCCGCGCTGAGCGTCGCCGCCGCGATCTCGACCTGGCCGCCTAGCAGTGCGGTGATCGCCGGTCCGGAACCGTTGAAGGAAACGAAATTGGTGGACAGGCCCAACACCTTGGCCGCGGCCAGGTGCTGAAGTTGGACGTTGCTCTGCGGGCCGTCACCGGCAATATTGATTTTCTTCTGGGGATCGGAAGCTTGCGTGACGAAATCATTTGCCGTCTTGAAGCGGCTGTCGGACTTGACGAGCCAGACGATGGGGTCGATCTGGATATTGCAGATGTATTTGAATTCATCGAGGGCAAAAGGCGTTTCCGGCCTCATGGCCTTGATGATCACCATCGAGGGCAGGCTGGTCGCGCCGATGCTGTAACCATCCGGCCGTGATTTCGCCAAGGCTGTCCAGCCGATCTGTCCACCTGCTCCGGGCTTGTTTTCCACCACCAGGGTCTGTCCCAGGGAGGTGGACGCATGTTTCGAGATCAGGCGCAACAGGATGTCATTTCCCCCGCCGGGAGAGAAAGGCACGGTCGCTACAACGGGTTTGATCGGGAAATCGGATTGCGCATGCACGGGAATCGCGGCGCCTGCAAGTAGAAGCGCCGCCGTCGCGATCGTGGTCGCACTTTTCGAAAAATTTGCCATATTAGCCTCTTTGAAAGTTTAAGCTGCAGTGCCGCGTCATATAACGACGCCATCCTTTCCACGATGGCGTCCCCAAGCGATGTTTACTTGCCTGTAATTCCCGAAACGTCAATGAGGTACATCTGGCGCTCCGATTCATGAACCGAGTCGATGCACACCTGTTTTCCGTCTCGACTCCAGCGTGGATGCAAATCGCAGCGGTTCTCCTTTTTCAGGCCCGGATCGGCGTAAAAGCTGCCAATGTCATGACGTTGATTGTTTTCGACGTCATACAGGAACAGGATACGCTCGTACGTCTCCGAATCCGGATAAGTATCGCTTAAGAGCCAGCGGGGGTTGGTTGGCGAAAAGGACATGTGTCCGTTTTCATTCAGTATGTTGTTTCCGATTACTTCGACCTTGCCGTTTTCGGCGTCGATGTAAAGGTGATAGTGGACGCTTCCAGCGTGCGGTCCCCAGACAATGATGCGATCCTTGGCGCACCACATGGGGTGCGATATCTGATACTCCGACTTCTCGTAGTCGTAAGTTCCGACCGCATTCGGATCGAAATTCTCTTCAAGTTGCGGCAGTGGATGGTCCGAATCCTCCAGTACACGCATGTCGCTTCCGTCGGCATTAACCGTAATCAGCCGATGCAGAAAACAGGTCTCGTCCTTGACGCGCTCGGTCCAGCGATGCAGCATCAGGAAACGCGACGAAGAAGGGTTGATCTCGATGTGGCTGACCCAGTGGATGGCTTTATCCATCGACTTGACCGGGTTGAAATTGCGCAGATCCGCATAACTGGTAATCAACCGAGACTGGCCAGTGGCGATGTCCATGTAGTGAATGCCATCGTTGGCAGGCGCATTGGGCATTTGGCCCGGCGCATTTTCCTCGACATAGCCAATCGTCTCGTGGGTGATATACAAGCGGCTGTAATCAACGCACAGGGCAAAGCGACTGTCCGGAGAGACCACATAGACAGGCAGCGGCAAAGCCCTTTTGACCCCTGTATCGACGTTATAGACAGTTGATCCGAATCCGGGGTAAACGGAATTCGCATCCTTGGTCCGGCAGTTGTAAATCACTTCCCGCTGTGGCGCGCCATCTAGCCACTGCAATTGACAACCCATCTGCCAGTTCCATGCAGTGGTCCGGTCGAGGCAGTGAAATCGGTCATTGTTTTCAAGATCGAAGAACCCGACTTCAGCCGTTAGCCCAGGGGTTAGATTGGCATCCATCATCTCCACTTTGTTGGCGAGCAGATAGCGGCCGCTACGATCCCAGACTGTTTTGTTGTAGTAACCGAAAAAATGATGTCCTGATCCGGATCCAAGGCGGCGACACGGACATGGCGATTTGACGATGGGCGATGGGGTCATCTGTACTCCTGGTTCAGGGGAAAGTGATTGGCAGGTGGTTTCACGGAACGGTTTTTCATCGGGTCGCTTTGAAAAAGCGATTCCGTGTTGCATGAAAGTAGGTATGCGCCAACTCTAGTGCCGAGTATCCATACGATCAAATGCTATTATTTTGTATATCCATGCAAAATTGATATACATGTGGGGCGACTAGCCGTTGCTTGGTGTTTCTGCAAAAGGAGAGCCGACGTGGCCAGAAATCTGAATTTTCAGCAGATAGAAGCGTTCAGGGCCGTGATGCAAACGGGGACTACCACGCGCGCTGCCGTCATGCTGAACACGACCCAGCCGTCAATCAGCCGCCGTATTTCGGAATTGCAGAACGCTACAGAACTCACCTTGTTCGACCTGCACCACGGGCGCTTGCGGCCGACCAGCGAAGGAAACTTCTTGTACAAAGCCATCCAGCAGCACTTTGCTGGCCTGCAAAAAATCGAATCCATAGTTGCAGTCATGCGCGAATCGGGTACGCAGACGTTGCGGCTTGGCTGTACGCCGACGTTGGGTATCGGGTTGTTGCCCGGGGTTGTCCGGGAGTTCCTGAAAAAGTACCCGAACACGCATATCAGTATCCAGACCATGAGTACCGAGCAGTTGGAGGGTTTTCTGCATCAGGACCTGATTGACTTGGCACTCGCGACCGGCGAATTCAACCACAGTGATTTTCAACCGGTGGTTATCAAAACGACCCCGGCAGTCTGCGTTTTGCCACTCGATCACCCGTTGAAGGAAACGGATACTGTTGAACTGCCGATGCTCAAGGGCGAACGAATTCTTTCGATTAGCGAAACTGACGAGCTTTGCATAAAAATCAAGGAACAGCTTGTGAAACACGGTATGCCCGACTATTTCTCGGTACAAACCACGTCATCGATCACGGTTTGTGCGCTGGTCGCCGCGGGCATCGGCGCAGGTATCGTCACGCCCTATATAGCAGATACTTTTTTGGGTCAGCTGCTGATCAAACCGCTAAGGCCAGCGATCAATATTGATGTCCAGATGGCGATGTCTGTTAATACCGCGCCCTCATTATTGACGCGTTATTTCATAAGCCTTTTGTTGAAGAAAACGGGCGCGTCTTGATAAATATCGGCTGGCATCGATTCGGCGCCGGTTAGAACGGCGCGTCGCAGGTAAAACTCAACGCCTTTCCCGTCACCGGATGCGTGAAGGCGAGGTATTCGGCGTGCAGCAGCAGCCTGTCCGACTTGCCTTTGGCGTTCTCGTCGGCATACAGGGGGTCGCCGAGAATCGGATGGCCGAGCGACTGCATATGTACGCGCAACTGGTGCGTGCGGCCCGTTTCCGGAGTCAGGGCGACACGGGAACAGTCTTTCCCGGCGTCGTAGCCCAGGACCCGGTAGAGCGTGAGCGCCGGTTTGCCGATTTCAAAGTCGACCTTGTGCAACGGCCGGTTCGGCCAGTCTACGATCAACGGCAGGTTGACCTCGCCGCTCTCGGATTCCGGTTTTCCATTCACGACAGCGACATAACGCTTGGTCACGAAGCGATCCTGGAACAGGATGCTCAATGCGCGGTGCATTGTCTTACCCCGCGCCAGCACGATGAGTCCCGAAGTGTCGTAATCCAGGCGGTGCACGATCAGCGCGTCCGGGAACTCCGCCTGGATGCGGCTGACCAGACAGTCCTGTTTGTCCGGACCGCGACCGGGAACGGAGAGCAGGCGAGTCGGCTTGTTGGCGACAATCAGCGAGCGGTCGACATGGATCAGCGAAAAAACTTTTTCCGGAGTGGCGCAAAAGGGAGGGGAGGTCATGGATAATGTTGGCCGGCGGTGCATCGTTTCGAGTCGCGCGATTATAGGTCATCCGTGGCGTAGGGCGTTGCCGCCCTTTCCCTCTGCCCGAAGAAGAATCCCGATGGACGTTTTTCTGCATCAGCTTGCGCTGGCTTTGCCCCTGTTCTCATTGGTCTTGATCGGTTACCTGACGATGCGGCTTTCAGGATGGCCGACCGCAGTCTCCGACGGTTTGACCCGTTTCGTGTTCACGCTGGCGCTACCGGCGATGCTGTTTCGCCTGATGAGCAATTCGCGCGATCTGCCGCCTGTCGATTCGCGCCTGCTGATCGCATTTTTCGGCGGATGCCTGATCGTCTTTCTGATCGGGCGGTTGGTATCGTGGAAAGTCTTCAAGCTTGATGGCGTCTCGCAGTCCGTTTTTGCGCTGGGGGGCGTTTTTTCCAACAACGTGATGCTCGGCTTGCCGCTGGCCAAGGTGTCGCTGGGCGAAGCGGCGGTACCTTCGGTGGCCTTGGTGCTGGTCTTCAACGCGCTGATTCTGTGGACGCTGGTGACGGTTTCGGTGGAATGGGCACGGCATGGCAGTTTCTCGGCACGCGGTTTCGCGCGGACGGCGAAAGGGGTGCTGACCAATCCGGTGGTTGTCGGAATCCTCGGAGGCACGCTGGTCAGTCTGTCCGGTTGGGATTTGCCGGAAGCGATCGATTCGCCGATCAACATGGTCGGGCAGTCCGGTTCGACGATGGCGCTGGTCGCCTTGGGCATGGGACTCGCCGAATACGGCATCCGCGAGGGGCTGCGTTTCAGCTTCGCTGTTTGCGCGATCAAGCTGATCGTCCTGCCGCTGATTGTCTGGGGGCTGGCCTGGGCGCTCGGCCTG
This sequence comes from Propionivibrio sp., assembly GCA_029975435.1. GTDB lineage: Bacteria > Pseudomonadota > Gammaproteobacteria > Burkholderiales > Rhodocyclaceae > Propionivibrio. The sequence goes on from JARKPC010000233.1 coordinate 7,586, forward strand.
CCGAAGATGGAGACGCAGGTAGTGGTCCTGCTTTCGTCGATGGCGACCGGCGCCAACGTCTATCTGATGTCGCGCCAGTTCAAGGCGCTGGAAGGCCCGACCGCCAGCGCGCTGGTGCTGTCGACGCTGCTGGCGTCAGTGACAACGCCGTTCGTTCTTGCACTCATGAATTGAACGTCCGTTCAATCGGAACGACGCCCGGTGCCAATGGCGCGCAAGAATTCACTGCGCCATTGATCGGATGTTTCAAATTCGCCGGTGAACGCCTGGGTGACGACGCGTTCGTCGCCGCGCCGATCTTCGCCCAGCAACAGGCACAACTGTTCGGCTTCGACCACGCAGGCCGCGCCGCGCGCCTTGCCATGGGTCATCAACGCTTCGGCAATGTCGCGAGTCATCCATTCCTGGTAGGTGAAACGGTGCCCGATGGCGTCGACCAGGCGGGCGATGCGCCCGAATCCGTGCAGTCGGCCGCCTGGCAGGTACGCGACATGCGCAACGCCGCGGAAAGGCACGAGATGGTGGGGGCAGACGCCGTGAATCGCGATGCCGCGCACCACGACCATGTCCCGGCGATGATCGGAAAATCCTTCCCCCAGCGCCGTTGCGGGATCCATGTCGTAGCCGCCGAGCAGCCGCTTCTGCCAGAGGTCGCGGACGCGCTGCGCCGTCTTGCCCATGTGATCGGCGTCGGGGGCAATGCCGCAGGCGCTCAGCAGGTCGAGGACGGCTTTCTCGAAGGCGACGGCATCGAAACTCTTCGCCCGGGGAATGCCGAGGCTCGCCGGTGCAGGATGGTCATGGTCGCAGAAGTCGGACACGGGGTTCTCCTCGAACTGGATTGCGTTGCCGTCGCCGATGATACACTCGGCCGCCTGCCGATTTTCGGGATTTGCGATTTCGGCGCACCGAAAAGCAAGGGTGTCAGGCGTTTCGGGAAACCGCATGGGAGGTTGATTTTTTGGCAGTTGCTCAACCAACTTCCAAGTTGATGAGCGATAATAGCGGATTCGCAAAATTCGTTCGATCCCGCATGTTTACGGGGCAGGACTCGGGTCAGTGGAAGGTTCTTGATGAAACGTGTTGATGATTTTCGTCTGAAGCTGGGCAACAAGGAGCTGGTGCCCGTCGTCATTGGCGGCATGGGCGTCGATATCTCGACGGCCGATCTGGCGCTCGAGGCGGCCCGCCTTGGCGGTGTCGGGCATATTTCCGACGCGATGGTCAATACGGTGACCGATCGCCGTTTCGACACCAAGTTCGTCAAGGACAAGCTCAAGCAGTACAAATTCAACGTCGCCAATTCCAACAAGTCGGTCGTCCAGTTCGACCTCGGCCAACTCGCCGAGGCCACCAAGCTGCATGTCGGCCGCACCATGGACAGAAAACATGGCGACGGCCTGATCCTGGTCAACTGCATGGAAAAGCTGACCATGAACGCGCCGCGCGAGACGTTGAAGGTACGGCTCGAAGCGGCGCTCGACGCGGGCATCGACGGCATCACGCTGGCCGCCGGCCTGCATCTCGGCTCGTTCGGGCTGATCGAGGATCACCCGCGCTTCCGCGACGCCAAGCTGGGCATCATCGTTTCTTCCCTGCGTGCGCTCCAGTTGTTCCTGAAGAAGAGCGCACGGACCAACCGCATGCCGGACTACATCGTCATTGAAGGGCCGCTGGCCGGTGGGCACCTCGGATTCGGCATGGATTGGGCCAAGTACGACCTGGCCACCATCGTCGCCGAGATTCGCCAATACCTGCTGGACGAGAAACTCGACATTCCGCTGATTCCTGCGGGTGGCATCTTCACCGGCGGCGATGCGGCCACCTTCCTCGAAAACGGCGCCGCCGCCGTGCAGGTGGCGACGCGGTTCACCGTGGCCAAGGAATGCGGGCTCCCGGACAACGTCAAGCAGAAGTACTTCGAGGCCAACGAGGACGGGATCGAGGTCAACATGATCTCGCCGACCGGCTACCCGATGCGCATGCTGTCCAACAGTCCGGCCATCGGCGACGGCATCCGTCCGAACTGCGAGGCCTACGGCTATCTGCTCGATGCTTCCGGCAACTGCTCCTACATCACTTCGTACAACCGCGAAGTGGCCGCGCATCCGGGCGCCAGGCGCGTCTCGGTGATGGACAAGACCTGCCTGTGCACGCAAATGCGCAACTTTGAGCTGTGGACCTGCGGGCATTACACCTATCGCCTCAAGGACACCAGCCGCAAGCAGGAAGACGGCACGTATCAGCTGCTCACGGCCGAACACATCTTCAAGGATTACCAGTTCAGCACCGAAGGCGATATTGCCCTGCCTGAATAACCGGCACGGCCGGGAATAGTCATGCTCAGCTACCGCCATGCGTTCCACGCCGGCAATCATGCCGATGTCCTCAAGCACCTGGTGCTGGTTGAGCTGACGCGCTATCTCGGGCAGAAGGACAAGCCGTTCTGGTATATCGACACGCATGCAGGCGCCGGCGCCTACGAACTCGACACGGCCTACGCGCAGAAGCTTGCCGAGTATCGTGGCGGCATCGGCCGCCTGTGGGAACGCAAGGACCTTCCGGCTTGCATCGCCGACTACGTGGCGCTGGTGCGCCGTTTCAACCCCGACGGGCGGCTGCAAAAATATCCCGGTTCCCCGTTCTTTGCCCTGTGGACAATGCGCGAGCAGGACCGGCTGCGCCTGTTCGAACTGCACAGCAAGGATGCGCGCTTGCTGCAGGAAAATTTCCAGGAGGCCGGGCGGCAGGTTGTCGTCGAGGGGTCGGATGGCTTTGCCGGACTGAAAGCCCTGTTGCCACCGCCCCCGCGCCGCGCCGTGGTGTTGATCGATCCGTCCTATGAAGAGAAGCAGGACTATGAACGCGTCTTCCACGCGCTCAAGGACGCGCTGACACGTTTTCCCGGCGGCACCTACGCCGTTTGGTATCCCCAGTTGACCCGCCTGGAAGCGCGCGAACTGCCGCAACGCCTGAAACGTCTGCCGGCGAAGGGCTGGCTGCACGTGGCATTGCGCGTGCGCGAGCCGGCGAAGGACGGCTTCGGCATGCACGGCAGCGGCATGTTCATCCTCAACCCGCCGTGGACGCTGCACGACGCCTTGGCCGGCGTGATGCCGTTCCTCGCGGAGGCTTTGCGCGAGGATGCCGGCGCCGGCTTTACGCTGGAGCAGCAGGTGGCCTGAGGATCTGCCCAGGCAGTGTTTGAGCTAAGGCGATCAGTCATTTGCAGCAACGGCATTAAGGACACCAAGTTCTCCCATTCATATGGAACGACGTCCCGGAAGTCTTGAGACGGAGTCTCGTTCCGTAGTCACGGCATCCGTGTTCTGATCCGAGGATTTTCTGTGTAAGCTCAGTGCCCCATCGACGATGCTGCATCGACCGTTCGTGTCGGCTTGGGCGCCAGTACGATCGCGAAGGCGGCGATGAAGAAGACGATGGCGATGACGATCATCAGGTCATTGGTTGCCAGCAGCAAGCTCTGGCTCGTTACCATGTTGTTCAGCGTCTCGCGCGCCATCTCGCCGCCCATGCCCGGTGCTCCTGCGATCAGCGCCGCGGTCTCTCCGGCCGGATCGATGATGCTGGCCAGTTGGTCGTGGGCGACATAGCTCCGGTCCTGCCAGGAGGTGGTGACCAGCGAGGTGGCAATGGCTCCGGCAAGGGTGCGCACGAAGTTCATCAGGCCGGACGCTGATGCCGATTCCTTTTCCTCGACGGAGCCCATGGCCAGCCCCATGATCGGGACGTAGTACAGGGGCATGCCGATGCCCATGAAGAACAGCGGCAGGCAGATGCGCCAGAAGTCCATGTCTGAAGTGGCTACCGAACGCCAGAGCGTGTCGCACGCCAGCCAGAAACAGCCAAGGAAAATCAGTTTGCGGGAATCGACCCGGTTCGACAGATCGGCCGCAATCGGTGAGCAGACGATCTGGAGTATACCGCCGCAGGCAGCGACCATCCCGGCCCAGACGGGGGTGTAGTTCATGTTGTACTGGAGCCATTGCGGCGTCAGCACGTTGAGGCCGAAGAAGGAGCCAAAGGCGAGGCAGAGCACGACCATGCAGGAGCTGAAGCCGCGATGGCGGAAGACGCGCACATCGACGATCGGATGCTCTTCGGTCAGTTCCCAGATCAGGAAGGCGAAGAATCCGATGACGGCAACGATGGCCAGGATGCGGATTTCCTCCGAGGCGAACCAGTCGAGATCCTTGCCTTCGTCGAGCATGAGCTGCAGGGCGCCGACCCAGATGACCATCAGCAGAAAGCCGACCTTGTCGACCGGGTTCTTGATCAGCGGCGCTTCATAGGGCTTGAGCAGAACCCAGACGATCGAACTGAAGAGCAGCGCCAGGGGGACGTTGATAAAGAACACCCAAGGCCAGCTGTAGTGATCGCAAATCCACCCGCCGAGCACCGGCCCGAGCACGGGCGCGACCAAGGTGGTCATCGCGTACAGACCCATGGCCTGCATGGTCTTTTCCGGGGGGAAGATGCGCAGCAGGAGGGTCAGCGACAGCGCCAGCAGCGGCCCGCCCGCCATGCCCTGGAAGAGGCGCATGACCAGCAGCATGCCGAGCGAGGTGGAGATGCCGCACAGGAACGAGAAGATGCCGAATACCAGGACCACGAGCGTGAACACCCTGACCGCGCCGAAGCGGGCGGCCAGCCACCCGGAGAGGAGCACAGAGATGGCTTCCGCCACGGCGTAGGTGGTGATGACCCAGGTGCCCTGGCTGCTGCTCACGCCGAGCGCTCCGGCGATGTTCGGCACGGTGACGTTGGCGATCGTCATGTCGAGGACGGCCAGGAAATTGGCCATCGCCAGCATGACGGCCGCGACCCACATCATGGCGCCGCGAAGAGGGGGTGGGGCGTTGTGGGCGGTCGCAACACTCGACATGCTTATCTCCTTACGACTGGCTGCGCAGATCGACCTTGGCCGTCATCGACAGCCCGACGCGCAGCGGATGGGCTTCCAGTTGGGCCGGGTCGAGGCGGACGCGGACCGGCAGGCGCTGCACGACCTTGATCCAGTTGCCGGTGGCGTTTTGGGCGGGAATCAGGGAGAAGGCCGCGCCCGTGCCGCCGTTGAATCCTTCAATGACGCCATCGAAGACGACGTCGTGACCGTGCAGATCGCAGACCAGTTCGACCTTCTGACCGGGCCGCACATCCTTGAGCTGCACCTCCTTGAAGTTGGCGTTGACGTAGATGTCCTGGACGGGAACCACCGAAAGCAGCGGCGCTCCCGGATCCACGCGTTGGCCGAGTTGGACCTGGCGCTTGGCGACGACGCCGTCGACGGGGGAGCGGATGACGGTCCGCTCGAGATCGACGGCGGCCTGGTCGCGCTTGGCGCGGGCCAGCGCCACCTCGGGGTTCGTGTCGACCGAGGCACCGACGATCAGCGCGGCGTTGGCTTCCTTCGCGCCGAGCGTGGCATTGCGGGTCGCGGCAGCTTGCGCCACGGCGGCCTTTGCCGCCTTCAGGTTGGCTTCGGCCGAGGCATAGGCGTTTTGTGCACGCGTCAACTCGTCGCCGGAAACGGAACCCGACGGTGCCAGCGCCTGCCGGCGCTTGAGATCGATATCCGCCCGGTCGAAATCGGCCTGGGCCGATGCCAGTTGAGCGGCCAATCTCCGTTCTTCTTCTTCACGGGCTGACACCTGGGCTCCGAGCCCGCGGTCGTTGGCCTCGTAGCTCTTTACCCGGCGGATGGCGCGGCCGAGATCCGCTTCCGCCTGCGCGAGTGCCAGTTTTGCGTCTGTGGGATCAATGACGACCAGGATGTCGCCCTTCTTCACCGCCTGGGCGTCCGTTACCCGTACTTCGGCGATGGTTCCGGCGACGGAAGGCGTGACCTGGGCCGACTCGACGGCGGTATAGGCGTTGTCGGTGGTGACGTAGCGGGATCCGATCAGTTCCCAGTACGCCCATCCGGCGCCACCCGTCACGAGCACGGTCGCGGCGAGCAGGGAGAACAGCTTTTTCCGCTTCCTGATTCTGAGGTCGTTGGTGCTCAGGTCGTTCGCGTTGTTCGAGTTCGAAGTTTCATTTGGGTGGGTCATTTCATTCTCCTGGGATTCGTTTGAGATGTTCATGCCGGGCCGCCGGGCTTTTTGTTGCCCGTGCCGGGGTCTTGGAAACCGCCCCCGAGGGCGCGTGTCAGGGCTACGTCGATTTGCAGGGCGCGGGTCTCGATATCGGCGAGCGCGCGTTGAGCGGAGATCAGGGTGTCTTCCGCGCTCAAAACGTCGAGGTAGGTGGCCAACTGGCCCTGGTAGCGCTTGCTGACGATGCGATGCGCCTCGCTGGCGGAGGCTACGGCAGAGCGCGATGCCGACAACTCGCCTTCGAGGGACTTCCGGCCTGTCACCGCGTCGGCCACCTCGCGCAGCGCATTGGAAAGCGCCGCGTTATAGGTGAAAACGGCGCCGTCGTACTCCGCGCGGGCGCCGCGCAATTCGCCCTGCAGGCGTTCGGTGTTGAAGATGGGCAGCGAAATCGCCGGCCCGAAGCTGCCGATGTCTGAGCCCGACCGGGTCAGATTGTCGATGCCGAGCGAGTGGAAGCCGGCGAATGCCAGCAGATTGACGCTCGGATAAAAGTCGGCCTTGCGCTGGTCGATGCGCTTCGCGGCGGCTTCGGTGCGCAGTCGGGCTGCAACGATGTCCGGCCGCCGTCCAAGGAGCTCCAGCGCCAGATTGGGGGGCAGCCCTGGGCCGGCAGTGAATCGGACGACCGGACGGGTGATGGCGAGTCCGCGATCCGGTCCGGCGCCGAGAAGCGCCGCGACAGCGTTCCTTTGCAGCGCGATGCGCTCATCGATGGTGAGCAGTTCCGCCAGGGCGGAGGCCATTTTTGCCTCGACCTGACGGACGCTGGCCAGATTCTCCAGACCGAAATCGTGCCGTTGTCTGAACAAGTCAACCGTCGTGGCGCGAATGGACAGAGCCGCCTGGGCGCTGTCGCGGATGGTAAAGAGATGCAGAAGTTCGGCGTAGGCCGAAGCCACCGATGCCGACACGATCAGACGCGTTTGCGCCACCTCAGCCTGCATCGCCTGATGTTCCGATAGTGCCGCCGAGAAGGCCGAGCGGTTCTTGCCCCAGAAATCCAGCTCCCAGGAGAGGTTCAGTGTCGCGCGGCCGTAGTCGTTCCAGTTTTTCGGAGTGGCTTCGCGCGGCGAGAGGTAGTTGTAACTCTGCTTCTCCTGAGTGAAAGAAGCGTTGCCCGTCACTTCCGGCAGGAGCGGCGCGCCTGCCACCTGAGTCATGGCTCCGGCCTGACGCATCCGCGCCTCGGCGATGGCGAGGTTGGGCGAGTCGCGCAAGGCTTCCTCGATCAGGGTATCGAGCTGTGCGTCGCCATAGGTCTTCCACCAGTCAGTCCGGGGCCAACTGGTGGCGGGCTCGGCGAACGATTGGCTGCTCGAAAGTTGACCGATGTTTTTCGGCTCTGCGGGGGCGTTCATGGCGGGCAGCGGAGCGCAGCCGGCAAGACCGACCAGGCAAGCGACTGGTAACACCCAGCGGCTGGTCTTGCCCGAAAAATGGAGACGTCTAGTCATATGCTTTCCAAAATTATTGAACAGAAATGTACAAAAATAAACTACGAGGTTTAATTATTATCGGTTGTGTTTTATAATGTCAAGCAAAATCGTACTGAACGGTTTGTTTTGATATTCGGAAGAGGAGGTGGAAAAGTGAGAAAGAGGAGCGAGAAGAAGCGGCGAGCGATCCTTGACGCGGCCTATGGCCTTTTCCGTGAAAAGGGCTTCGAGAAAACTTCCGTCGCGGAGATCAACGCGCGGGCGGGCGGCTCCAAGGCGACGATCTACAGCTATTTCCCTTCAAAGGAAGAGCTTTTCGTCGAATGCATGTTTTCGCTTGCCGAGACCTATCTGGAAGGAATCCTCAAGTTGCTGAAGAACCCGGTCGGCGACATCCTTCCGACCCTGCAGGCCTTCGGCGAGAGCTTTCTCCGCCTGGTGTGCTCGTCGGAAATGATTTCCCTGCGACGATTGATGATCGCGGAGGCCGAGCGCGCCGGCATCGGCAGGTTGTTCAACGAGAAGCTTGAGCGGATGCGCTACCAGGTGGCGTCGTTCATCTCGGACGTTATGTCGGAAGGGAAACTGCGTGCCGGCGACGCCGATCTCGCTGCCGTTCAGCTCCGGGCACTGCTGGAAGCAGAACTCTTCGAGCCGCTCCTGTTGTGCGTCGGTGACGACCGGCCTGGCGAAGAGGCAATTGTTTCGGCGGCCGGGCGGGCAGTCGGAACCTTCATGCGAGCTTATGGACGAGACGTTCCCGAGGGCATGAGCCTCCGGCGAATCCGGCGGAAAACGAATGACATTGAACAGCGACACCATGCGATTCCCGCATAAGAAGACAATTCTCGGCATCGTCAAGAGTCCGAAAATAACGCGCCTGATTCATGTGGCGCTGCTCACGCATCTGCTGATGATCGGCACGCTCGTGGCCTTGATCGTCGGAGCCTCGACCTACTATTTACGCAGCAAGGAGATCGCCGACGGGGTATTGGCTACCGTGCGGCACGAAACCGAAATCCTGCGTGCGCACATCGAGCGCTTCGCGACCGAGCGAAGGCTCACGTTCACCCAGGCCGCAAAGGCGGTGCTGGGGGAGGCTCCGCCAGCAGATCTGCTGGAACTGAAGGGGCGCTTCCTGTCCGTGGAAATCTGCGCGCCGGACGGCACCGCGACACCGTTGTGGGGCGATCCCAAGCGTTTGGGGCCTGCCGGCGATCGCTGCATCACCCGGGATAAGGAGTCAATGCGTTCGGCAGGTAGTTCCAGCCACGACATCGTGCGGCACGAGGGGCAACTGTATGTTCTTACCCGCACATCGATCTCGACGCTCCCAGGACTCGATGAGGGCGAAGCGCATACCACCGTTCTGCTGTCGGACAGTACCCGCAAGGAACTCGAGAGTGCCGCCACCGAACGCGCCACGCTTGCCGCCATCATTGTCCTGCTGACGACGCTGACCATCTACCCGGCCATGTTGCTGCTGGTCCGTCGCATCGGAAAGCTGACCGAGAATCTGTTGCAGTCGAACCTGGAAATGATCCAGGTTCTCGGCAGTGCCATCGCCAAACGCGATACCGACACCGATGAGCACAATTACCGCGTCAGTCTGTATTCCGCCCGCCTGGCCGAAGCACTGAATCTGGGGCAGAACGAAATGAGAGGACTGCTGAAAGGCGCGTTCCTTCACGACATCGGAAAGATCGGAATTCCTGACCATATTCTCCGCAAACCAGGTCCCCTGTCGAGTGAGGAGACCGAGGTGATGCGAAGTCATGTGCCGCTGGGTCTCGATATCGTCTTGCGCTCGAACTGGCTGGCCGAAGCGGCGGAGGTGGTGGGTTGCCACCACGAACGCGTGAATGGCACGGGATATCCCAAAGGGATCTCCGGAGAGGAAATCCCTTTGTCGGCACGAATCTTCGCCATTGCCGACGTGTTCGATGCGCTGTGTTCAGAACGTCCCTACAAGCACGCGCTCTCCGCGGACGAGGCGATTGCCATCATGCGGCGCGAGTCGGGAGGGCGGTTCGATCAGTCGATTTTCAATACCTTCGAGAGCGTTGCGGTCGACCTGCATGCACGCTACGCCGCATGCGAACCCGGTGAACTGCGAAGTGAACTGAACGACATCCTGTTGCGTGTTTTTTCCGGCCGGATTTCCGAACTGTCTGGATCGTGGGGTGCGAAGAGGTTTTCAGGTCAATGGTGGCAGTGATGAATAGTGCTGGATGCGGGGAGGTGCCGGGTGGCGCGGAAGACTAAAGAGCAAGCGCGAGAAACGCGGCAACAAATACTCGACGCGGCGAGAACCGTGTTCCATCGGTGGGGCGTGAATCGCTCGTCCCTGGATCTGGTGGCGCAAGCGGCAGGCCTTACGCGCGGGGCGGTCTACTGGCATTTCAAGAACAAGGCCGAGCTTTTCCTTGCCGTGCGCGAGGACGTGCTGTTCCCGGTAATCGATGAAATCGACTCGATCATCAGCTCGGGCCATGAAGGTGATCCGCTGGACGGCGTCGAGGCGGCGCTCAGGGCGTTCTTCCGGATACTGGAGGATAGTCCGGACGTCAGGATGGTGTTCGACACCATCGTCAATCGTTGCGAGCATGTTGCTGAATTTGCCAACGTGCTGTCGGATGTGGATGGCTCGATGGCTGAGATCCTGGCGAAGGTGGAATCCGCTTACCACACGGGCGCGGTGATGGGTGCGCTCCGCCCGGAAGTGGCTCCGAAACTCGCTGCGCTGGATACCTGGGCGTTTGCCGCCGGCCTCATGTATCGGCTCCTGACCAGCGATGCCGACAACGAGTTCCGGCGTCATGCAAGCGAGATGATTTCACTGCATATGTCGCTGCGTCGCTTGAACCACGCGCAACCGAGGGAGGCGAGGCAAGAGGGTGGCACCGGGAATAGCGGCCAATGATGAAAATGTCCAATACAATACAGGCTTGTTCATGGTGAAAACCAAGGATTCCACGATGCCTGCTTTGACCGCAGCTCAAAGGCGCCTGCAGCGCGCCGCACTGCAACTGTTTGCCGAAAAAGGCGTTACCCGCGTCACGGTCAGCGAGTTGGCCGAAGTGGCCGGCATGGCGCGGGGTACGGTATACAACAACGTGTCGGACCCGGATGCCCTGTTCTCGCAGGTCGCTGCGCAGTTCAGTGCCGAAATGACCGAGCGCATCGAGAGCAGTGCGGGGCAGATGCAGGACCCCGCCCTGAAGCTGGCCAATGGAATGCGCTACTTCACGAAGCGGGCTCACGAGGATCCTCTCTGGGGGCGTTTCATTTGCCGTTTTGCCCTGAGCGCGGTCTCGTTGCAGGAAATCTGGACGGGGCAGGCCGTCAAGGATCTCCTCGAAGGACTCGACAAGGGACGTTATGTCTTCCAGCGGGAGCAGCTTGCCTCGGTCGTTTCGCTCGTCATGGGGGCCGTGCTCGGCTCGATCACGCTGGTGCTCGAAGGCCGCAAGACATGGCGCGATGCCGGCTCCGATGCCGCAGAGTTCGTTCTGACCGCCATTGGCGTTCCGCGCGAAGAGGCCCGAGCGCTTGCGCGGCTGGAACTGCCCGTGATCGCCGACGACGGACTCTGATATGTCTCAACCCATCTGTGGTCTTGCCGGCGACGCTCTCAGCCGTTCCGTAACGCCTCGATCCTCTCCTTGAAGCGCTGGACGCCCCGTTCCGGCGACGTCAGGACCGGTACGTCCGACGGGGGCATGTTGTTCATCACGCGTGCCATCGATGCCTGGGCCAGGACGACGACATCGGCGGTGCCCAGCGCTTCGCGCAACCCGGCGGAAACGATGCGGTCGTGCGTTTCGTTGTCGCCAGCCAGCAGCGCTTTGAACGCCTCGGCCATGAGCGTAGGCAACACCGTAATAGGCTTGCCGGCTGCGCGCGCCTTGCGTTCGATGTATTCGAGCGTGGGCTTGAGAGTGGTTTCCACGGTAGCCAGCACGGCAATGCGCGGGCCTTTTTCGATGGCTTCCTCGACCATGGCCTCGTCGATGCGCGTGACCGGGATGCGAGTCAGGAACTGGCATTGTTCGACGCTGGCGCCGATCGACGAGCAGGCGGTCATGAAGATGGCGCAACCGGCTTTTTCCGCGGCCTGGACGTAGGCGGCAATGCGGGCGTTGATGGCCGGCGACGGGCCGCCGCTCTTCATTACTTCGCGAATCATCGACTCCTCGACGAAGTGCACGATTTCAACGTCGGGCATGAGCTTGGCCGTGAGCGTCTGGAACAGGCCGAGCGTGGCGGCGCTGGTGTGGAATATTGCGGCTTTGGCCATGGGAGCCTCAGGGTTTCGGTTTGACGTTGAGGATGCGGCGCGCTTCGTCCGGCGTGGCGATCTCGCGGTCCATGGCACGGATCAGCGCCGCCAGTTTCTCCACGAGTTGCAGGTTGTTCTCGGCACGTTGCTCCGGGTCGATGAACTTGCTGTCCTCGAAGCCGATGCGCACGAGGTCGGCACCCATGCCGATGGCTGCCGCCAGGAAGTCGAAGCCGCGCCGGCCGAAATGCGTGACGCCCCACAAGGCGTCCTTCGGCACGAAGTGGCGAAAATGTACCAGCGCGTCGATGGTCGCCGGCATCGTGCCGCGATGGCCGAACACGGTGTTGATCAGCATCGGTTTTGAAACCTTGATTTGCGAGTCGAGTTGGCAGATCGAGTTGATCATGCCGATCTCGAAGACTTCGTACTCCGGAACAATGTCCTTTTCGGCGGCAACCGTCGCGCAGTAGAGGATGTCGGGCAGCGAGTTGGCATAGACGGCGTCGCCGAGGTTGGTCGAGCCGCCGTTGAGCGAGGTCATTTCGACGATCGGGCATTTGAACAGCGGGGCGCAGCGCTGCTCCATGTTCATTTCGGAAATGCCGCCCGAGGATGCCTGGATGACCAGATTCGATCCCTTGCGGATGAGGCCGATGGTCTCGGCGAAATCGGTGACGTCCGGCGTCAGCTTGCCGGTCTTGTCGCGCACGTGCAGGTGAACCATGGCGGCGCCCAGCTTTTCCGCCTGCACCACTTCGGCGGCGACTTCCTCTGGAATGACGCGCGTGTCGGCGGCCGAAACCGGCGCGAGCGAGATGATGACCTTGTTCATTCTGCAGTCTCCTTGTGGGGTGCCCAGGGCGGGCGTGTCGGGGACTATTAGAAGAGCGGCGCCGGACCGCTGTCAATGCAACAAGGCTGATTGTCTATGATGTTTTTTGATGTATTCGCGTTGCTCGCGCGCCGGCCAGGGCCGATGGTTGGGCCGATCAGGGGGTTATGGCAGGTTTTCGCGGAACACCACGCTGATGCGCAATGCTTCGACGCCGGAGAGCGGGTCGCGCTTGTCGCGCAGGTTGCAGAAGATGCGCACGCTGTTCATCACCACGCTCAGCGGCGGTTGCGTGAGCACGGCGTCCATGGCACCGTCGATGAGCAGCGAGCGGGTATCCGGGGTCAGGCCGTGCCCGACGAGGATGACCTTCTGGTCGCGCCCGGCGTCCTTGAGCGCCAGGGCCACGCCGTCGGCGCCGCCACCGATGTTGTAGATGCCCACCAGATCGGGGAACTGTTCCAGCAATTGCCGGGTTTCCTTGCGGTTCTTCTCCGCCTCGTCCTGGCCCTCGCGCAGGCCGACGACGCGCATGGCCGGGAACATTTCGCTGATCAGGCTTAGGAAGCCGACTTCGCGTTCCTCGTGGCCGCGGTAGCTGCGGCTGCCGGCGATCAGCGCCACGGGTCCGCGTCCGCCGGCAAAGCGGCCGACGATCAATCCGGCGGTGCGGCCCGCCGCCCGGTTGTCCAGTCCGACATAGGCCACGCGGCGCGAATGGGTGAGGTCGGACACCAGCGTGACCACCGGAACGCCTTCGTCGGCCAGTGTGGCGACGGCTTCCCGCACGCGCGGGTGCTCCAGGGCCATGAAGGCCACGCCGTCGCAGCGGCGTCCGTGATACAACAAGCGTTCGGCCAGGACCTCGGGGTTGAAACCCTCGATGAAGTAGTTGCGGCAGCGCACGTTGAACGGTGCCAGATGCTCTTCCGACGAAGCGACCATGTCGCCCAGCATGCGCAGATAGCGATTGGTTCCCGAGGGCAGCAGGAAGCTCAGTCGCAGCGGTTTTGGGCGGAGGGATTCGAACAGGCTGGCTTCGGGCAGGTAGTCGAGGTTGCCGGCGATCTTGAGCACGCGCTGCACCGTGGTTTCGCGCACGCCGGGACGGCGGTTGAGCACGCGATCGACCGTGGCGGTAGAGACGCCGGCTTCGCGGGCGATGTCGACGATGCGTGCCCGGGGTGCGGATGTGTTTGAGGGCATTTCAAAAAACCATCAAAAGCAATCAATAATTCCGTTTGACCATATTGAGAATATGGGCCTAAGGTTCGCTCTGTCGCAGGGTCAAATCATCAATATTCTTCAATTAGATATCAGGAGACATCATGGTTGCAAGCCGCTTGTTTTCCCGCCGCGTTGTTCTCGGGCTGGTTTCGGCGCTCTGTCTGGGGGCGACGCCTTTTGCACAGGCTCAGAAATCCATCGAATGGCGCTATGGGCACATGAATCCGCCGACCAGCGCCGCCGGCATCCAGGCCAACTGGCTCGCCGAAGCCGTGGAAAAGAACACCGGCGGGCAGATCAAGATCAAGGTTTATCCCGCTTCACAGCTCGGCAAGCTGCAGGAACTGGCCGAAGCCGTGTCGACAGGCACCATCGCTCTCTCGCATAACACCGCCGCCGGCATCGGTTCGCTGCACGAACCGTTCGCCGCCCTGGATACGCCGTACCTCTATCGCGACATCGATCACCTGATGAAAACGGTCGACGTCGATTCGCCGGTGATGAAGAAACTTAACGAAGGGCTGATCAAATCGGCTGGCGTGCGCGTGCTGTATGCCTATTACTTCGGCACCCGCCAGCTCACGACCAACAAGGCGGTGACGCAGCCCTCGGAACTGGCCGGCATGAAGATCCGGGCGATTCCGTTCCCGATCTACATGACCGCCGTGCAGGGCCTGGGCGCCGTTCCGGTACCGGTCGACTGGTCCGAAGTGCCTACGGCGCTGGCGACCGGTGTGGTCAACGGCCAGGAAAACCCGGTCAATGTGGTGCTGTCGAGCAAACTTTATGAAGCCCAGTCGCACATGATGCTGACCAGCCATATCATGAATGCCCAGGTCATCGTGATCAACGAAAAGGTCTGGCAGGGCCTGACTCCGGAGTTGCGCCAGGCCGTGACCAAAGCAGCGGCGGAAGTGCGCCAGCGTGCCACCGACTCCGTGCGGGCGCAGGAATCCGAGGAACTGGCCAAGCTCAAGAGCCTGAAGATGACAGTAATCGGGCCGGATAACGGACTCAAGCTGGATGCCTTCAAGGCGTCGGTCAACAAGCTGGTCAATGAGAAGTTCGCGGCGAAGTATGGCGACCTGTACAAGGAAATTGCCGCCATTCGCTGATGCAACAACCGCCCTGCGCCAAGCGCGCAGGGCGTTATAAAAAACTCAGGGATTCAGACACCATGCAACACGATTCGCCGCCGACCGAGGTCGGAATTCTGTATCGCGCCTGCCGGCTCTTCGAAATCATCGCCATGGTCTTGCTCGGGGTAATGACCTTCCTGGTGCTGCTGCAGATTGCAGGCCGCGACCTGTTCGGCTCCGGTTGGCCGTGGGCCGACGAGCTGGCGCGCTACTCCGGACTTGGTCTGGTCTACCTGACCATTCCCTTGTTGCTGATGAGTGATCGCCACGTCAAGGTCGACCTCCTGTCCAGCCGGTTTACGGGCAAGGCCGCGTACGTCCTGCACGTGTTAAACGAAGCGCTGATCGTGCTGTTTTTCGGTCTGTTCTTCTGGGGCGGTTGGGTCTTCATGCAACGGGCTTCGAAGTTTTCCACGCCGGCGCTGGGCATGCCCAACTGGCTGTTCTACCTGCCGGCAGCGATCGGCATGCTGCTGTTCGGGTTGGTGGCGCTACGCCGCCTGCTGCGTGCGCTGAAAGGGAACTCGGTGGCCGCTCAGCCTGCAGCCGTAGTGACGGAAGGAGCCGCGTCATGATGAGCCTTTCCGTACTGGTGATCTTCGTCGTCACCATGATGCTCGGCCTGCCCATCGCCGTATCGATGGGCTTGTCGGCCGGCGTGGTGATCTGGTTCGCCGACATGCCCCTGTCGGTGCTCGCGCAACGCACCATCAACGCGCTCGATTCGGTTCCGCTGCTCGCCGTTCCGATGTTCATCTTCGCCGCCGCGCTGTTCGGCGCGTCGGGGATCACGCGCCACCTGTTCGCCGTGATCCAGATGGTGGTTGGGCGGATACGCGGCGGCATGGGGCACGTGACGGTGCTGGCCAACCTGATCTTTTCCGGCATCTCGGGCGCGGCGCTGGCCGATATCGGCGCCCTGGGCGGGACGCAGATCCGCGAAATGCGCGAGCGTGGTTACAGCGATGAATTCGCCACCGGCATCACCATGGCCGCGGCGACGATCGGGCCGATCTTTCCGCCGAGCATTCCGTTGATCATCTTCGCGGCGGCGGCTGAAGTGTCGGCCGTCAAACTGCTGCTGGCCGGCGCAATTCCAGCCATTGTCCTGGCGATGTTCCTGATGGCGCAGGTCAGCGTCATGGCCAGGCGGCAGAACCTCCCCGCCGACACCAATCCGTTCGATTGGGCCGCCTTTGGCAAGTGTTTCATCGTGGCCCTGCCGGCGCTGCTTGCCCCGGTCATCCTGGTCGGCGGGCTGGTCAGCGGCTGGTTCGGCCCGACTGAAGTGGCGGGAGTGACCGTGGTTTATGCCTTGCTGCTTGGCACGTTGGTTTACCGCGAACTGACGTGGGCCGGCGTCGTGGCAGCAGCCCGCGAAACCGTGCATTCGACGGCAAGCGTGCTGTTCATCGTCGGTTCAGCGGCGCTGTTCGCCTGGGTACTGACCATCGACCAGGTGCCGATGAAGGCCAGCGAATTTCTGCTGGGCATGTCCAAGAACCCGTATGTCCTGCTCCTCCTGGTCAATGTTCTGCTGCTGATCGTCGGCATGGTCATG
>JARKPC010000235.1 GCA_029975435.1 Propionivibrio sp.
TCCAGAATCGTGTCGGTGTTGCTCTTGATGGTGATGCTCATGGTTGGTTTCTCCCGGCCTGCGCCGCAAGCGCCGCGGCGGACAGGTCTTCATGCAGGTATCCGGCGTCCATCAGTTCCCGGTTGATCCGCCCGGCTTCGATCTCCTCCCGCTTGATGCGGGCCATGAGTCCGGCGAACGCCTCCGCGGCGTCCGGCTCAATGCCCTGCCGCTCCTCGATGCGCCGCAAGCGGGCGTCCAGGTTGGCGAGCAGATCGAGGGTGTGGTCCCGGAGGATTCCGTCACGCTTTTCCTGTGGTGAGGGGATGAACTCGGTCAATCCGCCTTGTCTGCGAACGATCATGACGTTCCTCCGATCAGCTCAGCGTTGCGCCCAGAGTATGAATCCTCGGGTACACCAGGTTGTTGCCGGTCATCTCCGCCTTGTAGCGGACCCTGTTTCCGTTCGGGTCGGAGAAGGTTCTGGTGAGCGTGTACTCCGTCCACTCCTGGTCGATTTTGCGCGTCGTCAGGATCGACATGGCTTCCCAGGTCGCGCCGCCGTTGTTGGAGGCGAACCAGTTGATGGTCGTCCCGCTCGGGATGTTCATCTGGGTGTATATTTTGGTGGATGAGACGCCCTGGGTGAGCTCGTTTTCCCGATTAAGGTACTTTCCCGTGGTATTGTTGAGATAACCGATGAGGTTCACATCCTTGTAGATCAACGCCGGAGAGATGTTGGCGGCGTTGCTGGAAAAAAGCGCCCGGACCAGCACTTGACTTGCCAAGTTGGGGAGGCGCTCCTCCTCCGCGGGCACGATGGCGTCCCAGAGGACGCCGCCGTCGGTGGAATACTCCCAAGCGATGCCGGTGCCTTGAGGAACGGATGAGTATTCGTCCAGGTTCAGATCGCTGAACTGTACGCCGGTGATGGGCTGGAAGCGCACCTCCCCGCTGGGCTGAAAGTCGTAACCATAGATTTTCATGGTGAGATCGGAGCCGTTGAGCGGGGTCCAGGTTTCGGCGTTGGAGCTTTCCAGCAGCACGCCGGCCGCATAGGTCTGCCGGGTGATCACGCCGTTTTGACCCAGTTGCCCCAGGGTGGCGACGCGCATGCGGTAGTTGCTGCTGTTGGTAAGCAACACGACGGCATAGCTGGTTCCCGCCTGCGCGTAAAACGGGTTGGCGAAGACGACCTTGGTCTCGACGTTCAGACTTACGTCGCCAGGGGCCAGGACCTTTTCAGCGAAAATCACGCCGTTGGGCAGACCCGTGGTGACGCCGCGGATTTGGACCGTGACCGGGATGGACGGGTCTTTGGCGGTGAAATACAATCCCACACCGGAGACCACCTTGTCCTCGGTGAAGCTGAAGGTCTGGGCCAGAGGATCGTTGCGCACGGTGACGATCTGTGTGCGCCAGACCACTTGAACCACGGGCACGCGGATGATGCGCTCCTCGACAATGCGTTCGATGCGGGTGATGACCATCGGATCGTTGATCTGAATGCCGGCTCGGGCGGAATAGAGCCCGTCGGTCATTTCCACGATGCGGTTGCCGTTGCGCACGTTCTCGGGGATGACGAAGGACGCGCTCACGCGGCCCGCGGTGTCCGCATGGACACCCGACGCCACCACCTGGCCGTCGCAGCGGATGGTCACGTTGTTCGCGTTGGATTGAAAGTTGGACCCGACCACGGCGATTCCGGTCTGGCCGCGCCTGCCGATGTTCGGCGTGATCTCCACTGAGGCATCGGGTTTCTCGAACACGGCGTAGGGGTTGATGTTCTTGACCTCGGACCAGTCGGTCTGCTCGACGAGCACACGTTCCGTGGCCGGGAGCAACGCGAGGCTGCCCTTGAACAAGGCGTTGCTCGCCGAGGGATTTATCGTGAGCACGGTGGCCGAGGCTGTCCTGGCCGGTGCGGCGAAGCGCCGGACCCGGTCGATGCGGGCGCTCCACTCGCTGTGATAGATGTCGGACTGGGCGTCGTTCGAAAAGTCGTCGGAGTAGACGCCCTTCTTGGTCTGGGCGTCCCGGTTCTGCAGCTCGTTGTTCATCTGGAACTGGGCGTC
>JARKPC010000238.1 GCA_029975435.1 Propionivibrio sp.
AAACTCTCGCTTGACGTCCTGCAGATCCTAAGATCCACAGACTTTTTACATCGTGCGAGCTTTCAATCTCTTCGTAATCCGCCTAAGCAAATTACAACCCGACCAAAAACCCACACCTATCAATCGTCCAATTTTTAAAGAGCGTACTACTTGGTTGCGGGGACAGGATTTGAACCTGTGACCTTCGGGTTATGAGCCCGACGAGCTGCCAGACTGCTCCACCCCGCGCCCGCTAAAGAAGAAAGATTATATACGACTCTTTTCTTTCTCGTCAACACTGCTGAAAAACTGCATCAGCCGATTGCTTCCTGAAACGTGCCTCGTGTTGCGAGGGGGCGAACTATAGCAACCCTGACATTTCGCGTCAACAATAAACGAGATAAAAACAGAAAAAAGTTTCATCCTTGCTTGGAACGCTCCCTGCTTCTCAGTCCGGAAGTCACTGCTGTTGAGGCTTTCCTCGTGACTGGTTTCCCCGCAGGATCACTTTTGGTTCCTACTACTTTCGGCTTCCGCCTGGACTTTTCCGAAGGCTTGATCTCTGCGTATGGGTTCTCAGAAATGTTGAACTGGATGCGCAACGGAGTTCCCTGCAACTTGAATACTTCCCGGAAGACCCGCTCAAGATAGCGCCGATAGGAATCTGGAACTTTGTCGAGAGCATTTCCGTGCATCACAATCACAGGCGGATTGCGTCCTCCTTGATGGGCATAACGGAGTTTCGGCCGAAAAATGCCACTGCGCGGAGGCGACTGCCGCGCCACCGCATCGATCAACGTGCGCGTAAGCTTGGGCGTGGAAAGATCAGCGACAGCGGCGCGATAGGCGGCATCGACGGAACGGAAGACCGCTTCCAACCCTTGCCCCTTCAAAGCCGAAACATAGTGGAAATTGGCGAAGTCCAGGAACTTCAGCCGAGTTTCTATTTCGATTTTGACCTGATCGCGTTTGTAGGCATCCAGTCCATCCCATTTGTTTACCGCTACGACCAGCGCCCGGCCCGACTCAACGATGAAGCCCGCGATGTGCGCATCCTGATCGGAAATATCCTGCCGCGCATCGAGCACAAGAATGACCACATTCGCATCTTCGATGGATTGCAGAGTCTTGATCACCGAAAACTTCTCTATCGTTTCGAATACCTTGCCCTTGCGCCGCAATCCCGCGGTATCGATAAGGGTATATTTCTTCCCTCCACGCTCGAAATCCACAAAGATGGCATCACGGGTAGTACCCGGCTGGTCAAAGGCGATGACACGTTCTTCTCCCAGCAGGGAGTTGATCATCGTGCTCTTTCCAACATTTGGACGTCCGACGATGGCGACCTTCAGTTCATCTGTCTTGCCTTCGTTTTCCTCTGGGTCGGGGAACGGTCGCAATATCTCTTCGATCAGGCTGCGCACGCCCTCGCCGTGAGTCGCTGAGATAGCATGCGGTTCTCCGAGGCCAAGTTCGTGGAAGTCGGCAATCACGACGCCTTGGTTCATTCCCTCGGATTTGTTAACGGCGACCAGCACGGGGCGCTGTACACGGCGCAGCTTGTTGGCGATCTCCTTGTCCAGTGCGGTAACCCCGACACGCCCATCCACGACGAAAATGATGGCGTCAGCCTCGGCGACGGCTTGCTCTGCCTGGCGCGCCATTTCGTGCATGATTCCGTCCTTGGCCAGAGGCTCGAATCCGCCGGTATCCACCACCAGATACGGTTTGCTTCCCAGTTTTCCATGTCCATAATGCCGGTCGCGGGTCAAGCCAGGGATATCGGCAACGAGAGCGTCGCGGGTCTTGGTCAGGCGATTGAACAGGGTCGACTTGCCGACGTTGGGCCGGCCGACGATGACTATGGTGGGTTTCATTCGGCCTCGATGGCGAAAAGTCCGCCCTTGTTGGTCTGGACCAGAACATTTCGTCCGAGTGCCTGCATGGGGGCTACAACGGGATTTCCATCCGTATTCACCCGGGCAGCAAACGCCCCATCTTCTCTATTCAGGAAATGGACAACCCCCTGAACATCTGCCACGACAACGAGGCCGCGACGCAGCAACGGCGCTGATACACGACGCAAGGACAGGGCATCCTGCTTCCATAAGCTGGCCCCGCTGGCCAGATCCAGCGCATGCACGGCGCTCTTCTCGTCGGTCACAAAAACGTAGCGCGCGTCTGCCGCCAAACCGACAGCGCTGGACATGTCGCGAGCCCATACCAGATTCCCGCTTCCCAGGTCAAAGCAGGCCACGCGCCCTTGGAATGCGACCGCACAGATGGTTCTTCCAACCACAACCGGACTACTCGTAATGTCAGCCACTCGTTCGAGTTCGGTCGTCCCTTTTGGCAACGCTACGGTGCCTTCCCATACTACCGCGCCATTTGCCAAGCTCACCGCAATAAGTTTGCCACCGGGGAATCCGGCGAACACGTATTTCCCGTCGATGACGGGCGGCGATGTCACCCGCAGCGCAAGCGCTGGTGCCGGCCGCTGATAAACCCATTTGCGTTTGCCATCGGTGGCATCGTATGCGGCTAGACGATTGTCTCCGCTTCGAACAATGACGAGTCCTTCTCCAACAGCGGGCGGAGCCAATATCTCACTGGTCGCCTTCGCTTTCCAGGCCAGTTTTCCGTCAGCGGCTGAAAAAACCAGTAGATCCCCTTTCGGTGACCCAACGGCAACCAGAGTCCCGTCTGAGCCAACACCCGCGGAGAGTGGCTGACCAGCGTTGACTTTCCAGACAACCTTGCCATCGTCAAGGCGCATCAGGCTCCCATCGCCGCCTGCAGCATAGACCGAAGCCCCATTCACAGCAGGTGTGAAGGCGTATGTTTCGGCCTTACCAACGCTTTCACGCCAAATCACGCGCGCTTCCACCGACGCTTTGAACGGCTTCAGTTCCGCCATTTTCGGCCCTTTTCCCGCAAACGGGTTTATGGCATCGAGCGTAGAGCACCCGGCAAACAAGGCCACCAAAGGAACGATGGCAAAATACTTCCTCATCACTTGGCACCACCCAGCGCATCGATCTTCTGCGTGATCAGGTCACGAAAGACCGCGTTGGACTGGCTTTGCCAATCCTGCCCTGCGCCAGCGGTCTTGCCGCTTTTTTCCAATTCGGCAAGCTTGGACAACGCTCCCTGATAGGCAACAACCGCCTCTGATTTTTTCCCTTGGGCGGACAGAATGTCGCCACGTGTATCCTGGAATCGGACTTCAAATGCCGGACTGGACGCGCCTTCCAGTTGCTTCATCGCCAGGTCGTACGCTTTCTCGTCCAAAAGCAAGAGTGCCGCGCGCAGACGGGCAAGATCACGCAATTCGTCCTTGGCATGATCAACTGCCCAAAGCAACTGGGCCTTCGCAGTCTGGTTGTCGCCTGCATCGACCATTGCCTTCGCCGAGGACAGTGCTCCGAGCGAGGCGTAGCTCGTCCTACCATATTTCTCGATCAACTCCCCGCTGGCCGCTTTGATCCGCTGCGTATCCTTTTCCTGAACCGCCTTTTGCAGGACACCGTAAATCATCGACGCTTGGCCGGACTGGTTGCGCTGATACCAATTCCACCCCTGCCACGCAACCACCACCAAGGCAATGACTGTCGCAGCATTGACCAGCCGGTTTCCGTATACCTTCCACCAGGCTTTCAATTCCGCAATTTGTTCCTGTTCTTCAAGATCGTAAGCAGCCATCAGGCATCATCTCCATCGAAAAATGCGTTCATGATTTCATCAGCGACCTGATCGACGCTGATGCGTTTCTGTTCATTCCGCTCGGTGCCATCGGCACGCAGCGGCTTGAGTGTCACTTCGCCGGCCGTCGCTTCGTCGTCACCGATGATCACCGCGAACATCGCCCCGGAGGCATCTGCCTTCTTCATCTGCGACTTGAAACTACCTCCGCCGCAGTTGTACAGGACATTGATTCCCTGATCGCGTAATCCCTCGGCGACCCTCGGCGCCATGCGCGACGCAGCTTCCCCCTGATGTACCAGATAGACATCAGTGCCTTCCGGCTCCGGATCACCACCCGATTCCCGGATCAACGTGACAAGGCGCTCGACGCCCATGGCAAAACCGCAGGCTGGCGTCGGCTTGCCGCCGAGCTGTTCGACAAGTCCGTCATAACGACCACCCGCGCAGACCGTACCCTGCGCACCCAGGCGATCCGTAACCCATTCAAACACGGTCAGGTTGTAGTAATCCAGTCCACGAACCAGTCGCGGGTTGATTTCGTAAGGCAGACCCACATCGCGCAACACTTGCTGAACACCCTCAAAGTGCGCCATCGACTCGGCGCCGAGATGGCCCATCAGTTGTGGCGCGCCGGCAATCATTTCCTGCATTGCCGGGTTCTTGCTGTCGAGAATGCGCAGCGGGTTCGTATAAAGACGACGCTTGGCATCCTCGTCCAGCAGAGTCGCGTATTTTTCGAAATAGGTAACCAGTTCTGCCCTGTATTTCGCCCGCTCTTCGAGTTGGCCGAGCGAGTTAAGCTGCAGCTTGATACTGTCCAGCCCCAAGTCATCCCACAGGCGCGCGCCCATGAGAATCTGCTCGGCGTCGATATCCGGGCCGGAAAAACCGAAAGATTCGACACCGACCTGGTTGAACTGGCGATAACGTCCCTTTTGTGGTCGTTCGTGCCGGAACATCTGGCCCATGTAATAGAGGCGCTGCGGCCTCTGAGCGGCAAGGTTGTGCTGGATCACCGCCCGCACACAGCCGGCAGTTCCTTCTGGACGGAGTGTCAATTGCTCGCCGTTCAGGCTGTCTTCGAAGGAATACATTTCCTTTTCGACAATATCGGTCACCTCGCCGATCGCCCGTTTGAACAAGGGGGTCGGCTCGACAATCGGCAAGCGGATCGGTTTGTATCCGTAGCTTTTCAGCCAGGAACGGATCGTTTCCTCGAAAAGCTCCCACAGTTCCGACTCACCCGGCAGGATGTCGTTCATCCCGCGCACGGACTGGATATTCTGACTCATGATTTTGTTGCGTTCTTTCTCTTGTAAGTTCTGGCCACGTAGCGATCCACGATGGCCGTGAATTCCTCGGCAATGTTCTCACCGCGCAGAGTAACGGTCTTGACGCCATCCTCGAATACAGGGGCGGCCGGCGCCTCGCCGGTACCGGGCAAGCTGATGCCGATATTGGCGTGCTTGCTTTCCCCTGGCCCATTGACTACACAGCCCATCACCGCCAGAGTCATGTTCTCGACGCCGTCGAATTCCTCTCGCCATTTCGGCATGTGATCGCGTACGTGGTTCTGGATGCGTTGTGCCAGTTCCTGGAAGAAGGTACTGGTGGTACGCCCGCACCCCGGGCAGGCGGTAACCATTGGCGTGAAGGCACGCAACCCCATCGTTTGCAGCATTTCCTGCGCGACCACGACTTCCTGGGTACGTTTTCCGCCGGGCTCCGGCGTCAGCGAAACGCGGATGGTATCGCCAATGCCTTCCTGGAGAAGAACGGCCATGGCAGCCGTCGACGCCACGATTCCCTTGGAGCCCATTCCTGCTTCGGTCAACCCGAGATGCAATGCATAATCGGACCGTCTCGAGAGTTCGCGATAGATGCCGATCAGATCTTGCACGCCGGACACTTTGCATGAAAGGATGATGTGATCGCCGGGAAGTCCGAATTCCTCCGCTTTTGCTGCCGACTCCAGCGCCGAGGCCACCATTGCTTCACGCATGACTCCGATAGCGTCTAGCGGCTGCGGACGCCGGGCATTATCATCCATGATCCGCGCCAGCAGATCCTGATCGAGGCTCCCCCAATTGACCCCGATGCGCACCGGCTTTTCGTACCTGCACGCGATCTCGATCATCTGGGCGAACTGCTCGTCGCGCTTTTTGCCGTGTCCGACATTGCCCGGATTGATGCGGTACTTGGCCAAGCGTTGCGCGCATTCCGGGTGATCGGCCAGCAAGCGGTGGCCGTTGTAGTGAAAATCCCCTATCAATGGCACATCGACGCCCATGCGTTCAAGCTGATCGCAGATTCCTGGAACAGCCGCGGCCGCCTCAGGGGTGTTGACGGTGATGCGAACGAGTTCGGACCCGGCTTGGGCCAGGTCCGCGCACTGTATGGCTGTCTTGACGATATCCGCCGTGTCCGTATTGGTCATTGACTGGACGACAACTGGCGCATCGCCACCGACGACAACGCGACCGATTCTTACGGCCCGCGTCGGACGACGCTTGATGAGTGTATTCATGGTCATTCGAGTGTCAATCTGGCTACATCATCCTTGCTGCGCTTCGACAAGTCGACGGGATTCCCTTTGTATTGAAGCGCCACGTGCGAGGAGTTGCCGACAACCAGCGAGAAGGGAGGCTGCCCATTGACCTCGCGTCGGCTTCCGGCCTGGCTTAGCTGCGAAAAAACGATCTGGCCGGTACGATCACGGACTTCGACCCACGAAGGCTGGGAGAAGGTAAAAACCAGCGTGTTCGGTGAAGAAGAAGGAGATGCGGAAACAGGCAACGGTTGCGCGCTAGTCGGGGTCGGCTGATCCACAGTAGTCGAGTCGGCCGGTGCTGGAGCATCGGAAACGGCAACGGCCGTCGTAGCCGGAACTTCGAGTGCAGATACTTGACCGCCGTCCTTGACCGTCTCTGTCGCCGGTTCCGCGACCTTTTTCTTCGTCTGGACAATTTCCTTGATCGAATCGAGTGTCGTCCGCCAAGTTTCTGCCGGCACGAGGTAGTAGGCCAGAATCGCCAGCAAGAGAACGATCAGTCCGGAGAAAACCCTGACGTAATCTCGCCGGTCGGCACCACCTTCCTTGGGCATGCTGACCGGAGATCCGACTTGCACCTTTAACTCGGGGCCTTGGGGCAATGTCATCCCGTCAAGCGCAGCCATGAGTGACCCAGCATCAAGATCGAGGAAACGCGCGTAATTCCGCACGAATCCGCGAATGATGGTTTTCGGAAGCCGGGACCAATCATTCGCCTCAAGCGCCTCAACCTGACGCGGACTCAGTTTCAGCGCCGACGACACTTCGTCGACCGATATCCCCCGGGATTCGCGGGCGGTACGGAGTTGCAAACCAACATTGATGCCTCCATCCTCCGGCACCCCCTCGCTCTCGCCACGGATCGGATCACCGGCATGATCGGCGGTGAATTTCTCCTCACTCATTCAAAATTCCCTTTCAACAACTCCTGATACTCGGGCGAGTCCGGAAACTTGCGGCGCAACTGGGCGGCCAGGCTCCGCTCATCGCTCTGATTGCCCAAGCGGCGTTCGACGCGCAGGTAGAGCCAGAGCATTTCCGGACCCGGATCGACGAGGCGGACAGCATCGGACAAATGCTTCTTGGCGGCATCGAAATTACCGCGCTTGTAACTAACGTTAGCCAGGTGGAAAAGCGCTTGCGGATTCTCCGGCATCAAGCGAAGACTCTTGCGCAATGCGTCATCGGCCAGATCCAGTTCATTGAGTTTTATGTAGCAAGCCCCCTGGTTGAGATAGGCGAGTTCTGGCGTCTGATAAAGCGGGTTTCGGTGCGCCTGCTCAAAATAGGGGATGGACTCCTTGACCTTTCCCGTCTGGCAAAGAAACCACCCATAATTGTTGTTGATGTCCGGGTTCCTGCCTTCGAGGCTCAGCGCCCGCTGAAAATCCTTTTCAGCCGATTCGAATTCCTTGACGTAATAAAGAATCAGGCCGCGCGTGCTGAATGCCGTTGCATACTCGGGATCGATCGCCGCCGCCAGAGTCAGTTCCTCCAGCGCCACAATCAGGTTGCCGTTCTGAAAATAGAGCGATCCCAGCTCCGTATGCGCCTTCGCGCGGGTACGGGCATCCCTTGGAACTGGCGAGGAGACACCTCCGGTCTGGTCCGGAGCCAATTGTTGAGCTGCCCCCAAGGGAGCAAACATTAATAGCGCTGCGGCCGCGCAGGAGCATGCCACCAACCGGTTCATCCGCTTGTTCATCGTGATCTCGCCTCATGGATATCAATAACCCGATGCGATGCCCGCCGGGTCTTGTCCCGTACTTGCCCTGCCAACTGGCCGCAGGCAGCATCGATATCGTCGCCGCGGGTCTTGCGGGTGGTCGTGACGACTCCGGCATTCATCAGTATCTCCGCGAATCGGCGGATGCGCGGAGACGGAGTTCGCCGGTAAGGCGAACCCGGAAACGGATTGAAGGGAATCAGGTTGAACTTGCACGGAACGTCATGGGTTAGCTCCAATAGCTGCCGGGCATGATCGTCAGAATCGTTGACGCCGTCGAGCATGACATATTCGAAGGTCACGAAATCGCGCGGAGCCTTCTCCAGATAGCGCTGGCAAGCGGCCATCAGTTCGCGCAGCGGATACTTGCGGTTGATCGGGACAAGCTCATCGCGCAGGGCGTCGTTCGGCGCGTGCAAGGAAACAGCAAGTGCCACTGGACATTCGTCGCGCAAACGATCCATCACCGGCACCAACCCGGAAGTCGATACGGTCACGCGCCGCCGCGACAACCCGTAGGCGTTGTCGTCAAGCATCAGGCGTAGCGCCGTAACGGAATTCTCGAAATTGGCCAGCGGCTCGCCCATGCCCATCAACACCACATTGCTGATAATCCGTTCTCCCGCCGGATCGGCTCCCAGCGCACGATTGGCCTGCCACAACTGACCAATGATCTCGGCCACGGTCAGGTTGCGGTTGAACCCTTGCTTGCCTGTCGAGCAGAAAGAACAGTCAAGCGCGCATCCGGCCTGCGTCGAGACGCACAGCGTGCCGCGGTCATCCTCCGGAATGAATACGGTTTCGACGGCATTGCCGCCGCCCACATCAAACAGGAACTTGCGCGTGCCATCGTCGGAAAGCCTGTCTGAAACGATCGCCGGAGGCACGATCGTTGCAATGCGCTTGAGCTTCTCGCGCAGGCTCTTGGCGATATCGGTCATTGCGTCGAAGTCACTCTGCCCGAATCGATGCATCCAGCGCAACACCTGCCTCGCGCGAAAAGCCTTCTCGCCCTGTTCGGCGAAAAAGGCCTCAAGGCCGGCAGCATCGAAATCGAGCAGATTGACAGTCATGCAACAGTCTCTATCAGCGTCCGGAATACACGTTCATCGCCGGGAAGAAGAAGGCAATCTCGACTTGCGCCGTATCCGGGCCGTCCGATCCATGCACGGCATTGGCGTCGATCGATTCGGCGAAATCCGCGCGGATGGTTCCCGGTGCCGCCTTCTTCGGGTCCGTGGCGCCCATCAGGTCGCGATTCTTGGCAATGGCGTCCTCCCCTTCCAGAACCTGCACCATCACCGGCCCCGAGATCATGAACTTGACCAAGTCGCCGTAGAATGGGCGCTCCTTGTGCACGGCGTAGAACTGACCGGCCTCCTGGGGCGACAACCAGACCATTTTGGAAGCAATGATCTTCAGCCCGTTGGTCTCGAAACGTGAGTAGATCTTGCCGATCACGTTCTTGGCGACAGCATCGGGTT
This sequence comes from Propionivibrio sp., assembly GCA_029975435.1. GTDB lineage: Bacteria > Pseudomonadota > Gammaproteobacteria > Burkholderiales > Rhodocyclaceae > Propionivibrio. The sequence continues at coordinate 9,446 of JARKPC010000238.1, forward strand.
TGATGATGGAAAGGGTGCGTTCGATAGCCATACGATCAGGTCTCCAGATTGGAAAGAAAGAAAAACAGCTCGCTAAACTCCATGAACCTTTGAAAAATCCTTTTATTGTACCAATAAGCCACTGATCAGCGACGAGTTTACGTCGAAAACAGCGTCACGAACCGCGCGGCGACCCGATGTTGCCTGCCATACACCAAACGTGCCAGCGAACACACCGCGCCGGGCTAACGGCCAGGCTTGGGCAGCCGGGACTTGCGAGGCACAACCGTAGCAGGTACCATGCTCCGGACAAAGAGCACGCCATTGTGAATCAACCAATTAGCGTGATTATTTCGGGCGTTTTTTCAAGTTGAGACGATGATCGATCAGCCGTTCCAAACGAAGGAAGCCTGGGTTGATTTTTTCAATTCGGTCGAGATGCCCATTTTGCGTCAGACAGCCCGCCGTCTGGACGAGGCGCGGCAAAACATCGACCGCGTGAACGGGCGCGACATCGCCGCCATCGTATTGCAGGATCCATTGCTGGCCGTACGGGTGCTGGCGTATATCCAACCTTTTCGCGGGAAGCACCTGCGTTCCGACATCACCACCATCGGCAACGCAATAATGATGCTCGGCATCGAACCGTTTTTCAGGCGCTTTGAATCCCCGGTCACCATCGAATCCCTCCTCAAGAGCGAACCGCAGGCATTACTCGGCGTACTGCACGTCATCCGGCGAGTGCAACGTGCTTCCCGCTACGCCCACGACTGGGCGTTCGAAAGGCACGACATGAATATCGAGGAGGTCGCACTGGCCGCCCTCCTGCACGATCTCGCCGAAATCCTGCTGTGGTGCTTTGCGCCACGGCTGGCTATCGAGATTCGTGACCGTCAAGCCGCCGACAAGACGCTACGCAGCGCAACCGCACAACTACAGGTGCTTGGCCTCCGCCTCTTCGACCTGCAACTCGCGCTTTGCGAAGCCTGGCAACTGCCGGACTTGCTGAATGCATTGATGGACGACGCCAACGCCGAATTGCCGCGGGTCCGCAACGTTGTTCTCGCCGTCAATCTGGCGCGCCATTCGGCCAACGACTGGAACAATCCCGCCCTGCCCGACGACTTCGCGGCCATTGAAAAACTGATGCACATCGACCGTGAAACGTTGCTGGGGCGACTCAGCATACCGGACGACCTGATCCAGAAGTACATGACACAAATACCGGCGCCACCTTCGGAATAGAGGTGGAAATCGGGGAACCGAATTCGCTTCATCCGTCACCCCCCGTCAACGACTCAGAAAGTACAAGGGAGACCCGTATGTCCACCGGCAACATGATTTTTTTCGGTTTACTGGCCATCGTTGCCATATACGGCATCATGCTCTACAACGGCTTGGTCGCTCTCAAACACAATGTTGCCAAGGCTTGGGCCAACATCGACGTGCTGCTCAAACAGCGGCACGACGAGTTGCCCAAGCTCGTCGAGGTGTGCAAGCAGTACAAGCAGTTCGAGCAGGAAACGCTGCAGCGCGTGATAGAAGCCCGCTCGCAGGTGCAGACGGCTCGCGAGGCCCAGAACATAGGCGCTCTGGGAGAAGCCGAAGGCGCGCTGCGCATGGGATTGGGACGCTTGTTCGCGATTGCCGAAGCCTATCCGGAGCTCAAGGCCAACGAGAATTTCATGCAGTTGCAGCAGCGCATCACCACGCTCGAAAACGGGATCGCCGACCGGCGCGAGCTCTACAACGATGCGGTCAATATCAATAACGTCCGGGTGGAGCAATTCCCGGATGCCATCATCGCCCGGCTGTTCCACTTCGAGCAAAAACCGCTTCTGGAATTCTCGACCGTGGAAAAGGCGGACGTCGATCTGAAGCAATTGTTCCGCTGATTCGCGCGTCCGGTCCGCCCCCTTCGGAGACCGCTCCGGCATGTTCGTCTCTCTCCGCAAGAGCTACGGCCAGTTCATTACTTCCGGGGCGCAACTCGCACTGCTCATCATCGGGCTACAGACGGAATCAAGCCTGGGATGGATCGCCTGCCTCGCGCTGATTGCGCTGGTCAGCCTGTTTGCCTGGATGTCGACCTTAAGGCGGCGACGCGCCATTACCGACACCCCGACTTCCCGCATTGCCTCCGCCGCGCAAGGCTACGTCGAACTACTCGGAAAAGGTAGGCCGCTCGACTCGCCTCCGCTGTTGTCTCATCTGACCCACCTGCCCTGCCTCTGGTACCGCTATCAGGTCGAAGAAAAGACAAACAACAAATGGGAAACCGTCAGCCGGGGAGAAAGCGAAGTTCCCTTCATCATCGACGACGGCAGCGGACGTTGCGTGGTCGATGTGGAAGGCGCGGAGATCCTGACACGGCACAAGGAAACCTGGACAGAAGGCCACTACCGCAATACCGAATGGAAGTTGTTGATCAACGACGACGTCTATGCGCTTGGCGATTTCAAGACCCTGGGCGGCGGATCGGTCGATCTGGACGCCCGGCAGGACATGAACGACCTTCTGGCCGAATGGAAAAAAGACCAGCCCGGCTTGCTCAAGCGCTTCGATCTCAATGGGGACGGCACCATCGACATGCAGGAATGGGGGCTCGCACGCCAGGCGGCACGTCGAGAAGTGGCGAGAATGCATCGCGACGCACGCAACGAATCCGATGTGCACACGCTGAGCTGCCCGCGCAACGGCCGCCACTATTTGCTGTCGAACCTCGACCCGAACAAGCTCGCCCGCCGCTACCTGCTTTGGGCCAGTTTCCACCTGATGGCATTTCTCGCGTCCCTCGGAGCCATTCCTTGGGTATTGCACCGCGGATTCTGAAGCACACCCAAGCGCTATCGTTCCAGGTCTTCCCAACGCTCCAGCAGAACCATCAGTTCCTCGTCGATCTCGGCAAGGCGCGCCGAAAGCGCATTCGCCCGCAGGGAATCGGTCTGATAGAGCGCCGGATCCTCCAAGCAGCGCGCGATGTCCTTCTGCTCGTCTTCAAGTGCGCTGATGCGGCCCGGCAGTTCGGCGAGTTCGCGTGTTTCCTTGTAGCTCAGTTTGCGGCTGCCATCACTCTTGATCTTCGGAGCAACATCGCTCCGGGCTGGCTCGCTACGTTTCGCCGCCGGGATTGACGATTGAACGGCAGCGTCAGCCCGGCGTTTCGCCTGGTAGTCCGCCCAGTCCTGATAGCCGCCAGCGTATTCGCGCCAGAAGCCTTCGCCCTCGGAGGCGATAGTCTGCGTCACCACGTTGTCGAGGAAGGCCCGGTCATGGCTCACCAGGAACAGCGTACCCGGATAGTCCTGCAGCAACTGCTCCAACAGTTCGAGGGTATCGATATCCAAATCGTTGGTCGGCTCATCGAGCACCAGTACGTTGGCCGGTCGGGCAAACAATCGTGCCAGCAGCAACCGGTTGCGCTCGCCGCCGGACAGCGACCTGACCGGAGAACGAGCACGTTCCGGCGCAAACAGGAAGTCGCCCAGGTAACCGATGACGTGCTTGCGCTCATTTCCGATCTCTACGTAGTCAGAACCCGGCGAGATGACATCGACCAGCGCAGCTTCCTCGTCCAGTTGCGTTCGGAACTGGTCGAAGTACGCCACCTGGATCTTGGTGCCGAGACGCACCGTTCCGGTGTCCGGCGCAAGTTCCCCAAGAATCAGGCGCAGCAATGTCGTCTTGCCGGCACCATTCGGGCCGATCAGGCCGATCTTGTCCCCACGCTGCAAACGGCACGAGAAATCGCGCACGATGCGCTTGTCCCCGAAGCTCTTGCTGACGCCGACGAGTTCGGCCACCAGCTTTCCGCTCTTGTCGCCGGCATCGATCGCCAGTTCGACCTTGCCCTGCCGCTCACGCCGAGCCGCACGCTCGCGCCGCAAATGCTCCAGGCGCAGCACCCGTCCTTCATTGCGCGTCCGCCGCGCTTCCACGCCCTTGCGGATCCATACCTCTTCCTGCGCCAGGAACTTGTCGAACCTGGCATTTTGTACCTCCTCGTCGTGCAGCATCTGCTCCTTGCGCGACTGGTACTCGGTGAAATTTCCGGGAAACGACTGCAGACGGCCGCGATCGAGTTCGACGATGCGCGTCGCCACTCGGTCCAGAAACCTCCGATCATGCGTGATAAACACCATCGACACGCCCGACGAGCGCAGCAACTCCTCAAGCCATTCGATGGCCCCGATATCCAGGTGGTTGGTCGGCTCGTCGAGCAGCAACAGTTCCGGTGTCACCGCCAGCGCCTGTGCCAGCGCCAGACGCTTTTTCTGCCCCCCCGAGAGCGTGCCCACGGAAGCATCCGGGTCCAGAGAGAAGCGCTGGATCACTCGCTCCGCCTGCGTCTCGAACGACCAGGCATTGCGCGCTTCGAGTTCACCCTGCAACGTATGCAGACGCTCTAGCAACGCTTCGTGGTCGACCGACGATTCAGCCATGGCGTGCGACACGGCGTGGTACTCGGCCAACAGTGCCGCCACCTCGCCCATGCCAGCCACCACGGCTTCGAAAACCGAGAGCGTCGGATCGAACGGAGGCTCCTGCGGGACATACCCCATGCGGATACCCGGCTGACGCCACACCGACCCGTCGTCCAATGCCCCCTGCCCGGCCAGCGCGCGCAACAGGGATGATTTGCCGCAACCATTACGCCCAATCAGCGCCACCCGTTCGCCGGGATCCAGTTGCAAGTCGGCGTGGTCCAGCAAGGGGACATGCCCGTAGGCCAGCGAAGCGTCAGAAAGAATCAGGTGTGGCATCGAAAGCGGGACCGTCGAAAAACGAAGAGGCGAATGATACGGCAGGACAGCGCAGGATCGTCGGATTCGCCGGAAAAAGCGCTCCGGGTGATGCTAGAATACGCGCCCTGACCTCCTCGTAGCATAATGGATAGTGCACGCGCCTCCTAAGCGTGAGATACAGGTTCGATTCCTGTCGAGGAGGCCAAGATGAACTCCGACCAGGCCCAAAATATCCGAGAAAATCGCCTGAGTACGGGTTGCGGCAATTCTGCTCTGGCACGCGGCGGCGTCGACTGCAGACCGTTTCTCATGTTTCTCAGCCGTTTCTCAAGTTTCTTGCGAAAGGCCTGCACCCCGAAACGCTGCTCATCCGCTTGGAATTGGCGCCAACGGAGCGGCTTGCCCTCATATCGGACAAAAACGCACCTCACCCAGCGCAAAATCGTCCGAAATCGCCGAGGGAATGGCCAACCACCATTCGCATTCGCCAAGATTCTCGTTGGCATGCAAAGTGCTAAAACACCGAAAAAGCAATTACCCAACGGGGAATTGAGTCATTCTGTCGTTCACTGCTTTCGCGAATACTCATTTTCCCTCTTTGGCAAACACGACAAGACTCCACAACCTTGCATACGGTGAAATCATGAAAAAACTGATCAACGCCCCGGAAAAAGTCGTCGAGGACATGCTGACCGGCATGGTGGCGGCGCATCCTCAATACGTAAGAAAGCTCTCCGGCTATAGTTGTCTCGTTAATCCGCAATCGCCGATCGCCAATAAAGTCGGGATCGTCTCCGGAGGCGGTAGCGGCCACGAACCGTCGCACGCCGGCTTCATCGGCCGAGGCATGCTGGATGCGGCCTGCGCCGGCAACGTGTTTTCTTCGCCGACACCCGACCACTTCCTCGAAGCCGCCAAGGCCGTGGATAGCGGTGCCGGCGTATTGATGGTCATCAAGAACTATTCCGGCGACCTGATGAATTCGCAGATGGCCGAAGAGATGGCCGAATTCGAGGGCGTCAAGGTTACTCGCGTAATCGTCGACGATGACGTCGCAGTCAAGAACAGTACCTATACGACCGGCCGCCGCGGAATCGCCGGCACGGTGTTCGTCCACAAGATCGCCGGAGCCAAGGCCGCTGAAGGCGCGGATCTGGACGAAGTCAAACGGGTCGCGGAGAAAACCGTCGCCAATGTCCGGTCGATGGGCATGGCACTTACGCCATGCATCGTCCCGATCGCCGGAAAGGCCAATTTCGAACTGGCCGACGATGAAATGGAGATCGGCATGGGCATTCACGGCGAACCCGGAATTACCCGGTGCAAGTTGGCGACGGCCGACGAAATCACCTCGACCCTGCTCGAAAAGATCATTCAAGACCTGCCGTTCGGCAAGGGCGACGAAGTGGCCGTGCTTGTCAACGGCCTGGGTGCCACGCCACTGATGGAGTTGTACGTCATCAACAAGAAAATCGCCGAAATCTGTGCCAAAAAAGGCATTCGCATCCACCGGACCTATGTCGGCGAATACATGACAGCGCTTGAAATGGCCGGCGCCTCGATCACTCTGCTGCGCCTCGACGAGGAGCTGAAAGCGCTTCTTGACGCCCCGGCAGACACCATCGCGTTCAAGCAATTCTGACCCGCACGAAAGGTGGAATGACGTGGAAAAACTGACCGCAAGCGATATCGTCAACGTCGTTGCCGAATTTTCAAGAACCATTATCGCCAATCGTGACTATCTGAACGAACTTGATGGCAAGCTTGGTGACGCAGATTTCGGCACCAGCATTTCCGGTGGCTGCGCCGCACTCGACAAGCTCGTTCCGGAACTCGGCGCGAACAAACCCGGGATGGTTCTCGGCAAAAGCGGAACCACGCTGGTCCGCTCCATGGGCGGCGCATCGGGCCCGCTGTTCGGCACGATCTTCATGCGGGCCGGCAAAGAACTCGGCGACGCGACGGAAATCGGCGTCAAGGAGCTCGCTGCGATGTTTTCGGCGAGTCTGTCCGGGGTGAAGGCTCTCGGAAAATCTAATGCCGGTGACAAAACGCTGATCGACGCACTCGAACCGGCCACACTGGCTCTCCAAACGGCGGCGGCAGAAGGTACTGCCCTGCGCGAGGCGCTCGCCAGCGCCTGCGGGGCTGCCGCGCAAGGTGTCGAAAATACGAAGAACATGGTGGCCAACCGCGGCCGCGCCCATTATGTAGGCGAGCGTGGCATCGGACATCAGGATGCGGGAGCGACCGCAATCCATCTCCTGTTCAAGGTCTTTGCGGACTACGTCAACTAGACGAATCGCCACGCTTGCCCAGGCCCGGCAGCCAGACTTGCCGGGCTTTTTTATTTCCGGCACCGACAGGTCGAACAGCCGCCCCCCAATGGCCGCAGAGGTGGTGCGCGCGGGAAAAATTCACCGTATAGTTATCGTTTCAATCTGATCAGGGCAACAAATCAATGGCCGGGCTGTTAGACATCCGAGATGCCGTCCAGCAGATCTCGGAAGCGATTGCGAGCGTTCTGGATATCGACGTCATCATCTCGGACGCGGACTATCAATTGGTCGGCGATACGAAGAAGCATTACAAGTTCGATGTGCAGGAAATCAAGGACACCTACGTCATCGGCAATGTCATCAAGACGGGAATGACGCAGGTCGTCGGCAGCAAAGCGGAAAGCGAACAATGCTCATCCTGCAGCATCCAGGACAATTGCAATCTTGAGGCGATGATTTGCGTGCCCATCCACTATCTGGGCAAGCGCATCGGCGCGATCGGTCTGATTGCAATCACCGATTCGTCGAGAACTCGTCTGCTGGAAAACCAGAAAAATCTGATCGAGTTTACCGAGCGCATGTCGGAGCTGATCGTCAGCAAGCTGCTTGAGAAGGACGCTTCGACCAAGCTCACCGTCGCCCGGAACCAGTTGATTTCGATCATGGACTCGATCGACGAGGGAATTGCAGCGGCCGATGAGAACGGGCGCATTGTTTACGTCAACTCCGTGCTCGAAGCGATCCTCAACCAAACGCGAGACGCCCTGATCGGCAAAAACGTCGTCGACGTATTTGCGTCACCCTACATCAGCGCACTGATCGACAACGGGAATGAATTCAACAATATCGAGCTTCGCGTAAGCAATCCGGACCTTGACGTGCACTCGCTGATTTCCGGTCGGCCGGTGGTGCTGGAAGACCGGAACGCCGGCTCGATCATCGTGCTGAAGAAGATGGAGGACGTCTATAAGGTCATCAACAACCTGACCAACACCTCCCTGTCCACGTCGTTCGAACAGATCGTGGGCGACAGTCCGGCCATGATTCACACCAAGGAGACGGCGCTTCGCGTTGCGGCGGGAGATTCCAGCATCCTCATCACGGGCGAGAGCGGCACCGGCAAGGAGTTGTTCGCCCGCGCCATCCACCACAGCAGTCCGCGGAGCAAGAATCCATTCATCGCAATCAACTGCGCCGCCATGCCGGAAACGCTGATCGAAAGCGAGTTGTTCGGATACGAAGACGGCTCGTTTACGGGCGCCACGCGAGGCGGCCGCCCCGGGAAATTCCAGTTGGCGCACGGAGGAACCATTTTTCTCGACGAGATCGGCGATATGCCGCTGCATCTGCAGCCCAAGCTCCTGCGCGTTCTCCAGGAAAAGACCATCGAAAAGCTGGGAGGCCACAAGAGCGTCTCCGTCGATGTCCGGCTGATTGCAGCCACCAACAAGGATCTCGAAGGGATGGTCGATCGCGGCGAATTCCGGGAGGATCTCTACTATCGGATCAATGTCATCCCTTTGCATATTCCTCCGCTCCGCAGCCGTCCTGGCGACGTGCGCCAACTGATGTCGTCGCTGCTCAGGCAGTACAACTCGAAGTTGAACAAGAAGATCAAGGGATTCACGGCCGACGCAGAAAACGTGTTGCTGAACTACCGCTGGAAAGGCAATGTGCGGGAACTGGCCAACGTGGTCGAATACGCGATAAACATGGAGCCGTCTGCATACATCACCACAAACAGCCTCCCTTTCAAGATTCGCGAAAAGAGCAATGACGTGGCGCAGAGCGAATCGGTGGCAAGCATCCGCCTGGCCGAAAAGGAACTCATCCGCAACGTGCTCTCGGACTTCGGTTCATCCGTTTCGGCGAAGCGTCGCGCGGCCGAGGCCTTGGGCATCAGCCTCTCGACGCTCTACCGGAAACTCAAGGAGATGGAACTCGACCGGGCCTAGTCTCAGGCCGCGTGACCGCCCAGATAGGCGGCCCGCACCCGCGCGTCGTTCGCCAGATCGGCGCTGCTTCCCTCAATGGCGATGCGCCCGCCATCCATCACATAAGCATAATCCGCCACGCGCAGGGCGGCCCGGGCGTTCTGTTCCACCAGCAGGACCGAATGTCCTTCGGAACGGATCAGGCTGATCAGGTCGAAAATCTGGCGAACGATCTTCGGCGCCAATCCCAGCGACGGCTCGTCCATCAACAGCAGCTTCGGTCGACACATCAAGGCGCGCGCGATGCAGAGCATCTGCTGTTCGCCTCCCGACAGCGTGCCCGCTTTCTGCCGGTAACGATCGCGCAGGATGGAAAAGCGCTGCAACTGTTTTTCCTCCTCCTCGGCCACCTCTTGCGGCGTGAGGCCGACGCCGCCGATACGCAGGTTTTCGGCAATGGTCATCGACGAGAAGATCTGGCGCCCTTCCGGGGCTTGCGCCAGTCCGGCGGCGACGATCCGATGCGACGGCCAGTTCGTTATCTCTGTTCCGTCGAAACGGATGCTTCCCGAAGTGCTTCGATACACGCCGGAAACCGCTCGCATCAATGTTGTCTTGCCAACGCCGTTGCTTCCGAGCACCGTCACGATGCCCCCGGAAGGAACGTGGAGAGAAACGCCGTTAAGGATCGTCTGCTCCCCCATGCGCACATGCAAATCCTTGATTTCGATGAGATTCGAAGTACTCATGCCGCTTCCTCTTCGCTTCCGAGATAGGCCTCCAGCACTACCGGGTCGTTCGACACTTCCTGAGGGGAGCCATCGGCGATCTTCCGTCCCGACGCCATCACCATCACTCGCTCGCACAGACTCATCACGAAGTTCATATCGTGTTCCACCAGCAGAATGCTCAACCCTTCCCCGGAAAGCCTGAGCACGAATTCGGCGAGTTGCGCCGTTTCGGTATCGTTGAGTCCGGCCGCCGGTTCGTCGAGTATCAGCAGGCGCGGCGACAGCGCCAAGGCCCTGGCGATTTCCAGGTACTTGCGTTTCCCGTACGACAGATTGGCGGCCAGCTCCGATGCATGATCCTGCAAACCGGTCTGTTCCAGGGCATCCCAGGTACGACGCCCGATATCATTGGCGTAATTCGTTCGCTTTGTCAGCGCGGCCAACGGCGAATGCCCCAGTGCGCCGAGCGCGCCGATCGAAACGTTGTCGAAAACGCTCAGATTCGGCATCACGCGCAGATTCTGGAAGGTTCTGGCAATACCGAGACGCGCCACCCGATAAGCCTTCAGCGACGAGATGTCCGTATCATCGAAGAACACGGCGCCCGATGACAGAGGGGTAAAGCAGGTAATGAGGTTGAACAGCGTCGTCTTCCCCGCTCCGTTCGGTCCAATCAGACCGACCCGCTCACCGCGTTTGACGTGGCCGGAGAAATCCTCAACCGCGTGCAAACCGCCGAAATAGCGGCATGCGTTCTTGATTTCAAGCAATGGGGTCATTGGCGCCATCCCAGATTCAAGGTTTTGTCCCAGGCAAGACCGAACTGCCTGCGCACGACGGACAACACTGACGTCTCGCCGAGAAGGCCGCGCGGCAAGAACAGGATCGAGAAGAACATCACGGCGCCGACCACGATCATGCGATAGTCCCCTATCGGCCGGAGAACCTCGGGCAATCCAAGCAGGATCACGGCACCGAGAACAGCTCCGGGAATGCTGCCCAATCCGCCAACCACCATCATCGCCAGTATCAGGATCGACTCCGAGAAACGGAAATCCCCGGGCGAAATGTAACCCGTCGTATGGGCCCACAGCCCGCCGGCCACGCCGGCAAAAAAACAGGCGAACGCGAAGGACTGGATTTTCAGTCCGACCACGTTGAGTCCCATGGACGCCGCGCACTGATCGTCCTCGCGCACCGCACGCAAGGCGTTCCCATAGTAGGAGTGCGTCAGGCGTCCGAGCACCAGAGCGGCCAACAAGGCGATGATGGCCACCGCGTAGTAATGGGTGATGTCGGACGCCGAGAAGAGCCCGTCAAGCGAGATGCCCGGAATGGCAGAGATGCCCATCGGCCCGCGCGTAAAGTCCACCCAGTTGAGCAATGTGACGTGAATGATCTCGCCCAAGCCCAGCGTGGCCACTGCGAAATAGATCCCGATCAGGCGCATGGTCGGCAAGGCCAGAAGAATCCCGAACACGGCCGTTACCACTCCCGCTACCGGAAGCGTCAGGAAGAATGGCCAATGCAATTTGGTGGCAAGCAGTGCCGTCGTGTAGGCGCCAATACCGTAAAAGCCCGCATGTCCCAACGACATCAGCCCGGTTGTCCCGGTAATCAGGTTGGCGCTCATCGTCAGAATGGAAAAAACGCCGATGGTGGTCGTGACGCGAAACCAGTACCCGCCGCCGACGGCCGAAAGGATACCGGGCAACACGAGCAGCACGGCCAGGAGAAGAATCGAAATCGAAATCAATCTGCGCATGATCAGACACGCTCCCTGCCACCGCCAAACAATCCGGTCGGAAAAAAGACGAGGGTTATCACGAGAAACAAGTAAGCCACCAGATCGCCCCATCCCTGGGCAAAGAAGCTGGTCGTAATCGCTTCGGCCATCCCGAGGATCAGCGCGCACACGACGGCCCCGCCGATCGAAGAAAGCCCGCCCATGACCATCGCGACGAACGCCTTGACGCCCGGCGCAAATCCCATCGCCGGGAAGATCGCGCCCTGATACAGCCCGACGATCAGACCGGCAATGGCTCCGAGCGTCGATCCGATTACGAAAGTTGCGATGATCGTCCGCTCGGTATTGATGCCCACGTAGGCGGCACCCATCGGATTATTCGCCACGGCCCTGATGGAAAGGCCGACCCGCGTGTGCTTGAGCAGCCACTGCAAGCCGCCGAGCATGACGATCGAAAGACCGAAGATCAGGAACTGGCCGTTGGCGAAGCTGAGCGGGCCGATTTCGATCGGCTTGAGGAGAAGATATTCTTGCGGAATCGATTGCATGTTCGAACCGAAAATCTTTTCCGCCAATTCGCGCACGATGATCGAAACCGCCAGCGACGAAAGCAAGGTCGCTTCGCGGATGGCCTTCGACTTCAGCGACGCCTCATCGCGGAAACGCCGGAACGGCCGGAAGGCGATGCGTTCCAGCCCGAAACCGGCGAGTGCGCCGAACGCCAGCGCGACAAGGATGACGGCGAACAACGGCGGCGCCAGTTGGGTAATCGCCAACAATCCGGCGAAGGCACCAATCATATAGACCTCGCCATGCGCGAAGTTCACCACGTTGAGCACGCCGAAGATCAGCGTGAAACCTATGGCCATCAGCGCGTAGATCAGGCCGATCGACAAGCCATTGACCAGTTGCTGTACGAAAAAAACGTCGAACATGAGGGACTCCTGGCTGGCCTTGCGGCCAGCCGGTTTGCTTTCTGGTGTTTCTTACGTTACTTGACAGAAACGAACTTGCCGTCCTGGACCTGCAGCTTGCTCAGGAGCTTGATTGGCTCGCGCGTCGCCGGGTCGAAACTCGTCGTGCCAGTCACGCCGGGGAAGTCCTTGGTTGCTGCCAGCGCGTCACGGACCTTCGCGCGCGTTGCATTGGCTCCACCAGCCGCCACAATGGCATTCAGCATGATATTCGTCGCATCGTATGCCTGGGCGGCGAACTGCTGCGGCTTGCCGTTGTAACGCGCTTCATAGTTCTTGACGAAGGCGGCGACATGCGGCTCGGTGCTTTCCACTACGAAAGTCGAGGTCAGATAGACGCCGTTGGCCGCCGGGCCGGCCAGTTCGAGCAGCTTCTTTTCATAGAGCGACGAGGTTGCGAAGACCGGCTGCTTCAAGCCCATCTGGACTTTCTGCTGCAGGAACGCCGAACCGTCCTCGTAGAAAGCCCCGACAAAGATCGCGTCGGGCTGGCTGCGCGCCATCTTCGTCAGGATCGACCGGAAGTCGCGCGTTCCCGGGTTGAAGAACTCGGTATCCGTCACCGTGCCGCCCAGCGCCTTGAAGCCCTGGACGAAATTCCCCGCCGCCGACTGGCCCCAGTCGTTCTGGATGGCGATTACCGCAACCTTCTTGGCGCCGCTGTCGAAAGCCCACTTCGCGATCAGCGGCCCCTCGTAGGCTTGCGTGTTGATGTTGCGGAACTGATATTCGCTGATCTTTACGTAGTCCGGGTGAGATGCGGTCTGTGAGAGTTGCGGCACCTTGGTCTGGGCGTAGACCTGCCCGGCGGCCATCGACACGGTCGAATTGAAGTCGCCGATCACCCCGACGATGCTGGCATCATCGGAGAACTTGCGGGCAATATTGACCCCTTCCTTCGCGTCGCTCTTGCTGTCTTCGAATTTGAGTTGAATCGTCACGCCAGGAAGGCGACCCGACTTGTTGAACTCATCGACGGCAAGCGTCGCAGAATTGCGGAACACGGTTCCGTACTGCGCATTCTCGCCGCTCAGCGGGGCCTGATAGCCGATCGCCACCGTCTTGTTTTGCGCGCTGGCGCCGCAGGAAAGCGCTACCAGGCAAACCGTCGTCAAAAGGGTCTTGCACTGCTTGAATCTCATCATGATTATGCTCTCCGAAAGGTACATCAATGACAAAGTTGACCGTCAACACGCCAAACAGGCACTACATCCACCATCCGACACGCCGCTGAAAACAAGCGAGCACTTTAGTATCCGACCTGACTCCCGGCAAAGGTGTTTTTTGCATATCGATATAACATGCACCAAAACGAGACGGACTTCGAACCGCTTTGCCAATGGCCGATCAATACTCAAGACATCGGCTCCAGCATCGAAAAGCAATTTCCGGTCCAGACCCTTGCGTGACGCGGCCCACAAGTGTTCGACCGGCTGCGTCAAGCACCTCACGCGGTTGGTCCGGATGTCAGCCGCAATCGCATTTCCGGATGCCGGCGCTGGACTGTCAATACTTTCTTGCTTGCAGGGGCGAACTGTCAATCGGGGGATGCCGTCCCCGCGATGGATTTTCCCTTTCTCGCGATATCCGATCGACAGCCGAATTTCTCAACTTCTCGGCAAATATTCCCAAATTGCGAAACTCTCTAATGGCGGAGAGGCATCTTTTTGCCATCCGGGGATAAAATCGACGCCCAAAAACAGTGCATCGCAACCGGGAACAAAACGACCAGGTTCGCCGATCGCCAATGCAGGCCGGTCACTGAGCAAGAAAGCCCTGTCCGAGAACATGCATCTCTCGGCCCACTCGCCAAGAGACATCTCGCGACCAAGGAGATCGGCGATCAATGGCACGCTACCTGCTTTGTGGGCTCGCATCGAATCACGAATGGAACCAAACCGCTCATTGCCTGCCCCAAATTCAGACAACGCCCCGTGGTCCATGCCATTATCGACAGCCATTACCAGAGCAAGGAGAGCAACATGTGTATTTGTCATAACAACACACCGAAGAACACCGATGATCCGACCACCAACAAGCTGAGGAAAGCCTTCATTCATCGCGCCCTGTGGATGGGACTGCTGCTCAAGGAAATGAAGGACCGGGGCCTCGACTGGGAAGAAATCGGTCACGCCGCCATCCTCAAGACCGGTTGCATGCACGGTGAAGGCATCAAGGAACAGCTCTCCAATCCGGATAGCCTGGTCGAGTTTGGCAAGACGTTCCTGAACGAAGACGTGATCAAGGTCTTCGAAATGGAGATCAAGAAACTCGACGAGAACGAGTTGACGGTCGAGTTCGGCTATTGCCCCCTCGTCACAGCCTGGACTCAAGCCGGCATCGAAGGCGAGATGCTCGACAAACTGTGCGATATCGCGATGTCCGGTGATCGCGGCATCGGCAGCAGGTTCGAGAACTTCGAGTTCCGGCTCGGGAAAACCATTGCGCAAGGCAACAAGGTTTGCGAAGTCGCCTTCGTGAGAAGAAAGGCCTAGACAGGACCAGTCGCCCGACCGGCCAACGAACGCGTTCGGGCAATCGCCCGAACGCGTCGAATCTCAAACATGCCGTCACCCTGCCCGCGTTGTCGCCATGTCGAATGGACGCGCGCACCAAGCTCCATGAGGACTCCTGCCAGCCCGCCGCAACGGTCGACTGCAGCTCAGCCTGCGACGGGTCTTTCCTGACGCACCGGCATCGTCTTCTCGCGATTCACCAACCAGATGCCGGCGCAGACCAGCACCAGGGCGATCAGGTTTTTCAGCTCCATCACGCTTTCGCCAAGAAACAGGGCTGACAACACCGCCCCGAAGATGGGTACCAGAAAATTGAAAACGCTCACCATGGCGACGCGGTTGTATTTGAGCAGGACCGCCCAAAAAGCGATGGCCAGCGAAGACAAGAGAACCAGATAGGCCAGCAGCAGAAACGCTTTCAAGGAGACAGCCCCCAACGCTCCCCCGGACGCATAGCCACCCAGGAGGAGAAGCGCTCCCCCGATGCCCAACTGATAACCGGTCATGGCGACCGAATCCATGTTTTGCGAAAGTCGCTTTCCGTAGATCGTCGAGGCGGAAAGAATGAAGGCGGCAATTACCACGAACCCCTCGCCGAGCAACGTGAAATTGAAATCGAGTGGACCGGCGCCAAAATTGACCGCCATAACCCCGGCAAATCCGATCAGGCAGCCAAGGATCTTGTTCACGCTCAAACGATCATTCCGATAGATGAAATGTGCCAGCAGCACACCGAAGAATGAAACGGTTCCGTTGAGCACCGAGCTTTTCACCCCGGTCGTATAGGCCAGCCCGATGTAGAAAAACACATAATGGATCGTGGTCTGCGTCAACCCCAGCAGACAGGTCGACATGAGGCTCCTTCGATTCAGCGCCAAGGCGCTGCGACGCGTCAGCGCCACAAGGGCAAGCAACAACAGCCCGGCAAAGGCAAAGCGATAGCCGGCAAACACCATTTTCGACGGGATATCGCTGGCGGCAATTCCGAACATGGCGTAACCGTTCTTGATCGCCGGGTACGAACTGCCCCACAACAGGCAACAGAAGGACGCCAGCAGGATAACGACGCGGCGATCGGAGAAGAAGGGGTGCTGATTCATGGTTTTGGATTATCGATTTGATCTATTTTTCCAGCGTCACCAGCCAGATACCGGTGCACACGAGCAACAGGGCGGCGAGATTTTTCCATTCGAGGAAGGTCTCGCCAAGAAAGATGGCGGAGAGGATCGCCCCGAATATGGGAACGAGGAAGTTGAACACGCTGACCATCCCGACCCGGTTGTATTTGAGCAGCACGCTCCACAGCGTGTAGGCCACCGATGAGTTGAGGACAAGGTAGCCCAGAATGAGCGACGACTTGAGTGTCACATGCGCCAACCCGCCGCCCAGCGCGTAACCGATGACCAGGAGCACGGCGCCTCCGAAGGCCAGTTGATAGCCGGTCATCAGGCTCGAATCCATATGCCGTGAGACGCGCTTGCCATAGATCATCCCGGCGGCCATGAAAAAGGCGGAAACGATCATGCTGCCCTCGCCGATCAGCGTAAAGCTGAAATCGAGCAGATCGTGATTGAAATTCACCACCAGGACGCCGCCGAAGCCGATCAGACACCCCAGGCTCTTGGCCCAGTTCAGGCGGTCGTTGTGATAGATGAAATGCGCCAGCAGCACGCCGAAAAACGAGACCGTGCCGTTGAGCACCGAACTCTTGACGCCCGTCGTGTAGGCCAGCCCCAGATAAAAGAACACGAACATGATCGACGTCTGCAGCAGCCCGAGCGCTCCGACCTCAAGCCAGTTCTGGCGGCTGAGGCCAAGGATGTCTTTCCTCGACAGCACGGCAACGCAGAGCAGAACGGCCCCCGCGAGCATGGAGCGCCAACCGGCAAAGACCAGCTTGCCGGCCATATCCCCGGGCTGGATGGCGAACATGGCGAAGCCATTCTTGATGGCCGGATAGGAACTGCCCCACAGCAGACAACACAAGGTCGCCAACACGAAGACGGTCTTGCGGTCGGAAAAGAAGTGGTGGTGATCCAGCGCGCGGCCTGTCATGTCCGAAAAAAACCGTTCAGGAGAACATCAAAAAAAAGGCGTATCGAGCCACGGGTTGGAGCTCCTTGATACGCCGCAGAAAGGGGCTTTCTGCTGGAGTCATTATCCAGAGCTGATTGAATCGATCAATTGTATTGATACAATTGAATTGATAATTTTTTCGTATCAGAGTCATCGCCCATGGACTTCAGGCAATTTCGTTATTTCGTCACCGCGGCAGAGGAACTGCATTTCGCTCGGGCCGCCGAAAAGCTGGGGATCGCGCAACCCGCGCTCAGCCAGCAGATCAAGTCTCTTGAGGAACAACTGGGAACGCGGCTGTTCCTGCGCACCAAGCGGCGCGTGGAACTGACGGAGACCGGTTCGGCGTTCCTCCAGGAAGTGCGATCCACCCTCGCGCAGGCGGAAAAGGCCGTGCGGGTGGCACGAAACATGGCGCGTGGCGAAGCGGGGCAGATCGACATCGGTCTGGTCGGCTCCGTGATGTACGAATCGCGTTTCACGCATCAGTTGAAAGCCTACAGCAAGGAGCACCCCGGGGTCCGGATATCGCTGCACGAGATGCCTATCCTCACGCAGATCGACGCCGTGCGCTCCCAACACCTCGACATCGCCATTGTCCGCGACCCCATTCCGGATGCCGCCCTGGCCGACGTCGAGCATTTCATTTTGTCCACACAACGACTGGTAGCGGCCCTGCCGGACGAACACCCGCTTTCAGCCTGCCCTGCCGTGCGGCTCATCGATCTCGAAGACGATGCCTTCCTGGCATTCACCGACCCCGCGGGAGTCGGGATGGGTCAAGCGCTTCTCGATGAATGCCGGAATGCGGGATTCGAACCTCGAATTACCCAGAAGGTCTCCGAAATCGCCGCGCTGATCAGCCTCGTCGCCGCCGGATTCGGCGTCAGCCTGGTGGCCGAAATCGTCAGTCACCTGCGCCTGCCAGGCGTCTGCTATCGTCCGCTTGAAGGAATCGAGGCTCCGTCGAACCTGATCGTTGTCCACCGCCGATTCGAGCGCTCCGCTACGGTACGCGCCCTGCTCGACACGATCAGGAATCGTAAACAACCCCCTTTTTCAGGATGAAACAACAATACGGCCGGTTCTCGCTGTTCTGCACAACGGCAAAGCATTTCCTGGCCCGGGCGTAAAACTGCAAGCGCTCAATGACGGCATGCCCGATATCGCGGCCTTCCGCTTGCCGGCACACGTCCAGCACATCGGAATGGACGGGCAGCACCGCTCCGGGCTGCACGGAAGGATCCATCCACGACACGGGCGCGTCGACAAAATTGTCCAGCGGCATCAGTTCAAGGATGCCGGCAATCGCCGTTGGCGCATCCATGCCACCGAGTGTAATCAGCTTTCCCGTGACGGTGTCGTTGGCCACCGAGCGGGCCGGAAAATTGCGGTCAACCACCGCCAGTTCATCGCCATGGCCCATGGCCGCCAACACCCACAACAGTTCGGCATCCATGAACGCGGGAATACGTTTCAGCATGTTGGTCTCCCTATTTACTCGTTACCACGCTTACGACCACAACGGCGGTTCCTGCATGAGGGCAATCTGCTCGCGCAACTCCAGGATGCGGTCCTGCCAGTACCGTTGCGTATTGAACCACGGGAACGCCGCCGGAAACGCCGGATCGTCCCAGCGCCGGGCCAGCCAGCCGGCATAGTGGATCAGTCGCAGGGTCCGCAGCGCCTCGACGAGGTGCAGTTCGCGTGTATCGAACTCATGGAAGTCCTCGTAACCTGCCAGCACATCGGCCAGTTGCCGCGACTGGTCGCCGCGTTCGCCGGACAGCAGCATCCACAGGTCCTGAACCGCCGGCCCCATGCGCGAATCGTCGAAATCGACGAACCACGGCCCGCCGCCCTCGCCCTCGACCCACAGCACATTGCCGCAGTGGCAGTCACCATGCAGCCGCAGCGTGGCAAAGTCGCCGGAACGCTCGAAACAGCGCCTGGCACCGTCCAGCGCCTGATCGACGACGCCGAAATAAACACCGGCCAGATCGGCCGGCAGGAACCGGCCGTGTTTGAGAAAATCGCGCGGCTCCTCGCCAAAACTGTGGATGCTGATTTCGCCACGCTCTTCGAATGCATGCAATTCCCCGACGGCGTGGATGCGCCCGATGAAACGCCCCATCCACTCGAGGGTTTCGCTGCGTTCGAATTCCGGCGCCCTGCCGCCCTGACGCGGAAAAACGGCAAAACGCAGATCGTTGTGGTGATGCAGGGTTTTCCCGCCGATCGAAAGCGGGGCAACCACCGGCAGTTCACGCGCCGCCAGTTCGGTGGAAAAGACATGCTCCTCGAGAATCGCCGCATCCGACCAGCGCCCGGCGCGGTAAAACTTCACCACGAGCGGCGCGCCTTCCTCCATGAACATCTGATAGACCCGGTTCTCGTAGCTGTTGAGTGCCAGCAAGCGCCCGTCGGGCCTCAATCCGATACTCTCCAGCGCATCGAGCAGCAGATCGGGGGTCAGCGTTGCGAAGGGCGTCGCGCCGAAACCGGCAGTACGCATGTGAATCTCCACGATAAGGATGCAATCTCAATAAGGATGCCATCTAAACCGTTTCAGCATACACCGGAACGTTTGGTTTTACCGCCGCGTGCGCGGTAAGATTGCCCGCTCCCGACTAACCGTAAAGCTTTTCCGATGAGCAGCAATTCGATCGACATCAGCGAACAGGCCGGCGTGCGTTACCTGCACTTCAGCGCCGAATGGATCCAGGGTGCCATGCGCATCCAGCGTCCGAACGCCCTCGAACTGGCCTACACGCGCGAAATGATGGCCGGCCTGCTGCTGCGCGATTCGCCGTGGCCCAGAGATGTTCTTCTGGTTGGCCTCGGGGCTGGATCGCTGGCCAAATTCATTTATCACAAGCTGCCCGAGACGAGAATCACGGTCGTGGAAATCGATCCGCAGGTGGAGATCATTGCCCGCCTGCATTTCAAGTTGCCGGATGACCCGCTGCGCCTGCGCGTGATCATCGGCGATGGCGCGCGCTACATGCTCAACGACGACCAGGCTTTCGACTACATTCTGGTCGACGGCTTCGACAAGGACGGCCGCGCCGGCGCGCTCGACACGGAACCGCTCTACCAGGCCTGCCGGGCGCGACTGACAGCGCGCGGCCTCCTGTCGGTCAACCTGCTCGGCCGAAGCCGCGGATTCGTGGCCAGCAAGGATCGCATCGCGGCGGCTTTCGACGACCGTGCACTGGTCTTTCCTTCCTGCGACAGCGGCAACGCCATCGCCTTTGCGCGCGGAGACGAACCGATCGACGTCACGTTCGACGAACTCATGGAACGGTCCGAACTCATCCGTGACAAAACGGGGCTGAACCTGACCGCTACGGTACATCGCCTCCGCGACGAAGGATGCCTGGCCAGGAACCGGCTGCTGTTCTAACTGCCTTGCCGGGCCATGTTGAGCACGTGGCCAGCCATGGCTTGTACCACGGCGTCGGATTCCCCAACCGGGGGCGCCAGTTCGAACGTCACCGCCGGATGCTTTTGATGCAGGGCCGTGAGCTGCTCCGGAATGTCGCGCATCAGATGCCCCCCGCGGGCGATGAACAGGGGGACCACCAGGATCCGACGGAAACCTTCCGCCACCAGCTTTTCGGCACATTCGCCGAGATCCGGAGGCATCAGTTCCATGAAAGCGAGTTCGACACGCAGGTCGGGAGCCTGTGCCACGACCGTATCGGCGACGCGGCGCAAGGGCAATGCCCACGCCGGTTCACGGGCGCCATGAGCAATCAGGATAAACGCTGTTTCAGCCATTGAAGTTCCTTGAAAAAGAGCAGCGATTCTAGCGCACGTTTGATCCCCAAGGACCAATTGCGCGATCGATCGAATCGGCCACGAATCTGTTCGTCACTATATTGGCAGCCCCGTTACCTTGGGGATTGCCTATTGGTCAAGCCAGCCTTTAGAATCCCTGCAGTATCCGGGAAACGCTTTCAGGAGTCGCACACTGCGAACGGCAAAACGATTCTCCGCAGAAAGCACATAATGTCCCGTCCGCCATCGCTGAAAAATGATCCAGGAGCCAAGATGAACAACGAAACAGATCGAGAATCGGTTCCAGAACCGCACAACCCGATCGGGATGGATGGAATCGAGTACATCGAGTTTGCCACATCGAAGCCGCAGGCTCTGGGAGGAATACTGGAAAGAATGGGATTCCGCCTGGTTGCCAGGCACCGTTCCCGGGAAATAGAGCTCTACCGCCAGGGCTCGATGAACCTGGTCGTCAACTCCCACCCGGCCGACATTCCGCGCACCGTCACCCCTGTGGAGCGCCCGGTCATCAGCGCCATGGCCATCCGCGTCCGCGATGCCGACGCCGCCTTCCGCCGCGCGCTGGATCTCGGCGCATGGGATATTCCCGCGCATGCCCGCGCCGTCGAGTTGAACATACCAGCCA
Organism: Propionivibrio sp.; assembly: GCA_029975435.1. GTDB lineage: Bacteria > Pseudomonadota > Gammaproteobacteria > Burkholderiales > Rhodocyclaceae > Propionivibrio. Next base: position 30,856 of record JARKPC010000238.1, read on the forward strand.
TCCACGGCGTGGGTGAAAGCCTGATCTATTTTGTCGACCGTTACGACGAGTTCTCGATCTTCGACATCGACTTCCGTGCCATCCCGGGCGTCGACCCCAACCCGCCGGCAATCAACGACATGCATTACTTCGGCCTCGTGCAGTATGTCGGGGTTGACCGGACGCTGGACTGGGCCGAATTCTATGCGCAGATTTTCGGGTTCCGGCAACTGCCGGATGCGGTTCGTTTCGGCATCATGCCCAAGGGCCTCCTCCTGCAGAGTCCGTGCGAAAAGTTCTACCTGCAGCTGATCGAACCGGACGGTGCCGCGCAATACGCCCCCATGGAAGAACACTTCCAGCGCATCGGGCTGGGCACGCCGGATGTGATCGCAACCACGCGCGAACTGGAAAATCGCGGCATCGATTTCTTATCCACTGAAAAGGTTCACACCACCGAGCGGGGCGCCCTGACGGTTGCCATGCTGGGCGGCGTGATGTTCGAACTCGTTCATACCGAAGACGGGAAGTAACACCGTGCCGATGAATTTCAACGATTTTGGAATCGACAGCGCCTCCATGGCCGGCTCGCTGGAGACCCGGCTGAACGCTGCGCGCCGTGCCGGATTCACGCATGCGATGATCTCGGCCACCGACATCGTCGGGCACCCGTCGAGTGTCGAAGCCGCCGTGCAGGCCATTCACGACAGCGGCCTGCGCGTCACCGGGTTGGAAGCCCTGCGCGACTTCGAAGGACTGACCGGGAAAATGCACGACTACAAGGTCGATGTGGCCAAATCGATGCTTCAATTGTGCAGCCAGATCGGCGGCCGTCTGCTGCTGACCGAGGCATCCTCCTCGGTTCACGCCGATATCGATCCGGAAAAGATTGCCCGCGACTTGCGCAAACTGGCCTTCCTGGCCCTGCCGATGGGCATCCGCATCGCCTTCAAGGGATTGTCGTGGAGCCGCACGGTTCGCGACTTCTCGGCCGCCGCCGAGATCATCTCCCTGGCCAATTGTCCGAACCTGGGACTGGCTGTCGACGCCTTCGACGTCATCGCCGCCGGCATTCCACTCGATGATCTCGATCTCATCTTTCCCGACCAGATTTTCCTGGTGCAGCTTTCCGACTTCATGCTGCAGGAGATCCGCTCGAACGAGGAACAGGCTTCGACCGCGGCCCATTTCCGGGTATTCCCCGGCGAGGGCGCGCACAGCGAGGCGATCGCCCGGTTCATCGTCAAGCTGGAAGAAATGGGCTATTTCGGCGATTACAGCTTCGACGTCTACAACACCGACTACCTGCAAATGCCCGCTGAAACGATCGCCGACCGAGCCCGCCGCGCGGCCGAATGGCTCGGCGAAACGGTGCTGCGGCGCACCCTTCCCGTCCCGAACATGGAGCGTCTGCGCCGCGCAAAACCAAATAGCCACTGCTGACCGGCTTATCACTTTGCATTCAATCCACTCCTGCCTGCCCTCAGGCAGGCATCCATGTGTTCACAAATCCGCCCGGCCCTTGACCTAAGATCATGAAAAGCACCTCAAGGTCCCTCGGCTCCATCGCCACGGCGCTCGCCCTAAGCATCTGCGGCGGTTTCATCTTCAGCCTCGTCAAAATCCCCCTGCCATGGATGCTCGGCCCGCTGTTTTTCGTCGGCCTTGCCGGCATCAACGGAATCAAGGTCAGCGATATCCGCGGCGGGCGCCAGGCAGGGCAATTGCTCGTCGGATGCGCATTGGGCCTCTACTTCACGCCTGAAGTCAGTCGCCAGTTACTCCAATTCGGCGCCTACATCGTCCTGGCGGCTTTTCTGGCCATCATGGCCGGTGGCCTGGGAAGTCTGGTGCTGCGGCGAGTTTCGGGCATTGACGCGGCCACGGCGTTCTTCGGCAGCGTCCCCGGAGGCGCCGCCGAAATGGCCGTGATGGCCGAACGCGCCGGCGCCCGTTTCGACCAGGTAGCCCTGTGCCATTCCCTGCGCTTGCTGCTGGTCGTCTCCATCATCCCGGTTGCCGTAACCATGACCGGTGCCAGCGGCAGTTCGTCCTATACGCCCCTGACGAACGATTTCGTCCCTGGAGGGCTGGCCGCGCTGATAATGCTTGCCGCCACCGTCAGTTGGTTGTTCATGAAAACAGGCATGCCGAACGCCTGGATGCTCGGTTCGCTCGCCGCCAGCATGGGAGCCACCATCAGCGGTTTCACGCTATCGTCGGTTCCACCGCTCCTTTCCGTCGCCGCCCAGATCCTCATCGGCTGCGCCCTGGGAACGCGCTTCAAACCCAGCCTGCGCTCCGAATCGCGGCAACTGATCAAAGGCGTCCTGGCCGGCGCGTCCTGCACCCTGCTCCTATCCACCCTGCTGGGCATCCTCGTAGCCTGGTTGATTGGCGAATCCGTCCCGGCGATGGTTCTGGCCACTTCTCCCGGCGGGATCGCTGAAATGTGCCTCACGGCCAAGATCCTCAAGCTGGGCGTTCCGCTGGTGACCTCCTTCCAGGTCACCCGGTTGGCGATCGTGATCACCTGCTCGTTGCCACTGTGGAATCTTTTCCGGAGATTCAAGGATTCCGGAAATATTGGCGAGTAGACGAAAAACGGGGAGAAGCGCCCCCTTCACGCCGGCAAGCCTTTCCGGTTACGATGCGGCCTCCAGCCAGCGACAGTTTCCTGGCCTTGCACGAGGACTCCTCCATGAGCAACCGAAAGATCCTCGTCGTCGACGACGACAAGCGCCTCCGCGATCTCCTGCAACGCTACCTGACGGAACAGGGTTTTGCCGTCCGTACGGCCGAGAACGCCGAGATGATGGACAAGGCTATGGCGCGCGACACCTTCGAGCTGATCATCCTCGACCTGATGCTGCCCGGCGAGGACGGCCTGTCGATCTGCCGCCGCCTGCGCGCCAGCGAGCCGCAGCAGGCCATCATCATGCTCACCGCCAAGGGCGACGAGATCGACCGCATTGTCGGACTGGAAATGGGCGCCGACGACTACCTGCCCAAGCCGTTCAACCCGCGCGAGCTGGTTGCACGCATCCAGGCCGTGCTGCGCCGGCGCGTCGCGGTCGTTCCCGGAGCCCCCACGGCTGAGGACAAAGTCATCGTCTTTGGCAACGTGGAAGTCGACCTGGCCACACGGACCCTGAAACGCAACGGCGAACCGCAATCCCTGACCACCGGCGAATTCGCCGTGCTCAAGGTGCTGCTCGAACACCCGCGCCAGCCGCTCTCGCGCGACCGTCTGATGACCCTGGCGCGGGGGCGGGAGCAAGGACCGTTCGATCGGGCCATCGATGTGCAGGTATCCCGCCTGCGCAAACTCATCGAACCCGATCCCGCGACGCCGCGCTATCTGCAAACCGTGTGGGGTTTTGGCTACGTTTTCATTCCCGACGGCGAGGCCCGGTGACGGCA